>DAORJS010000274.1:0-3945 GCA_035439185.1 Chitinophagaceae bacterium | reverse complement strand
CCATGAATTCTAGGCAAATTGAGTATCTTATTTTAGCAGTTTTATTTTAAGTATTTGGGTGTAATTTTTTTAACAAGAGACCAGCTTGTAATTATTTATTTCAAAAAAATGATTTATTGATCAATATTTTGATTCAGTAAATATCTGCTGTAAGGTTTAATGAATACAATACCAACCTGTTTGTATTTTTTAATGGTTGGTTCATAAACTATATTTGAAGCATGAACCGACTGGTATACAGTTTTCTTTTCAGTTTAGCTGTGCAGACATCTGTAAAAGCACAAATCTTGAGCTTCGGGCAGGAGCAGAACCAGGCGCATGAGTATGTACAGGAGAAGAAGGGCTTAAAAGATACTTTATTGCTGGGAGGTGCCTTAAACCAGTATGTTGACTATTCCCCTCCATACTTATACTGGTATCCAGCATTGGATTCCGTTAAGGCAATTCAAAACGCATTGAAACATTATACATCGGGGAATTTCTTCAAATGGGAAAAAAGAAAGGCCTTCACCATGGGAATCACGGGTAAAGCTTACTGGCTTGCTCTAAAAGTGAAAGATACATCAGCTTCTTTGCAAACCTATCTCTGGAGCTTTTATACAACTTCCTGTAAATATGAATTTTATGCTTTTGATACTTCGGGGAGACTGATCAGTCAGTTTCTGACTTCTACATATTCACCGCTTAAAAAAAGACCTTATCCAGTCAGGTCAGTTTCTTTCCCTTTTGAAATAAAAGGAGGGGAGACGAGATTGCTGTTTGTAAAAGTACAGGCCACCAATACTGACGTTTTGTATGCTGATCAGGACTTATCGACACCCGAAGATTTCTTATTATGGGAAATTGGTTATACAGTCTTGCTCAACAGGTATTTTGGTTTTTTTATATTTGCCCTGCTTGCGAATGCGCTCCTCTTTTTTTATATGCGAAACCGGATTTATGGATGGCTTAGTATATATATTTTCTTCCTGCTTTTGTATAATCTGAATGATTTTTGTTTCGATGTGCTGATTTTTCCGTCATGGCTTTTTGAAAAATTTGTATTAATCCCAAAGTTTACATGGATTGTCGGGGCCACTTTCAGCTCACTAATTGTATTTAACCGGTTTACAGATCAGAAAAAGCACTTCCCCGGTTGGTATAAATATTCCAGTATTTTTATCCGGGTTCTTCAGTTTTTAATGCCTTTAATCCTGATTGCTCATCTGTTTATCCTTGATCATCAGAATAAGGGAATCGTTTATTTAAGGTTTGCGGCTTATACAATTCTTATTGCAGCCATTTTGTTTCAGTTTCTGAATCTTTTTTATCTGAGTTTCAAAAAGCACCGGGCTGGACTTTTCTTTCTGTTGTCTTCGGGCCCTCTGATTATAAGTGCCTTTTTCTATTTTTATTATATGGTAACTGATATCAATCTCTATATTCTTTTACCTGGCAATGTAATTAATGCCTGTTGCTTTGAAGTGATACTGCTTACTATTATATTCATATATGATTACAGAAATAAAAATATAGAACGCAATAAGCTTCTTGAAGAGTCTGTCCTCGCTGGCCGGAGAATGACTGTGGCCGTGCTGGAGACGCAAGAACAGGAGCGCAAGCGCATTGCAGAAGATCTTCATGATGAATTGGGAAGCAGCCTGGCTGCATTGAAACTCAGGGTGCAGAAATCTGAATTGCCCGAAGCGGAAATGAAAAAAATCCTGGATGTTGTTGATAAAGCATCTGCTGATACCAGGAGTATTTCGCATAATCTGATGCCACCAGAATTCGGGGAGACCTCACTCAGGCAATTACTAAGTACCTATTATCACCGCTTAAATAATGAAACCGGTACACATTTCAGTTTTCTGACCTCTGGTGATACAGGTTTATTTTCAAAAGATGATGAATTGGTGATTTACCGGATTATTATGGAAATTACGCAGAATATTTTAAAACATTCAAAGGCTTCCGAATCAACAATACAATTAATCTATTATGATGATAAGCTGGAAATTATGTGTGAAGATAATGGCACAGGGTTTATTCCCGGCTCAACTGACGGAATCGGATTAAAGAATATCCGTTCAAGAGTAAATTATTTAAACGGAAACCTCCGGGTGGACAGCAATTCCGGTGGTACTACCATTATGATTACAATTCCTTTTGGCAAGAAATGAAATCTTTATGAAAGTCCGTTTGGTGATAGCAGATGATCATGAATTATTTATAGACGGCCTGCAGTCTTTACTCCGGGATGAACCTGATATAGAAGTAGTCAATACCGCTAAAAATGGAAAGGAGTTATTGCATATGCTGTCTTTACAGAAAGCAGATTTGGTATTACTGGATATAAATATGCCCGCCATGAACGGTTTGGATGCAATCCGTTATCTGAGACAATCATTTCCCCTTGTAAAAACGATTATTTTATCTACTTATAATGATGAGCACCTGATTGAAAGGGCAAAATCGGAAGGTGCCAACGGATATTTATTAAAAACGACCAGTAAAGATGAATTATTGCAAACAATCCGGGTTGTGGCAGGCGGACAGGCCTGCTTCCCCTATCGAAATGCTGGTCAGGATGAACAATTTATTGCCAATGATGATTTTTTAAAATCATTGAATCTCACAAAAAGGGAAAAGGAAATTCTGCTTTTGCTAAAGGGCGAACTTACGAATCAGCAAATTGCTGATAAACTTTTTTTAAGTGTTTATACGATAGAAACGCACAGGAAAAATATCATGCAAAAACTGGGGTTAAAATCACCCGCAGCTTTACATAAGTTTATTTATTCAAATAATATCGGAGGATAAAAGCCTTTAGGGCTCACTTATCATCCACATTCGCACTCGGATCCGGCTTGTGCTTTTCCTTTTCCATTTTCTTTTTGATCCATTCGGGGTCTTTCCGCTGCGCCTGAATATCATCCAGTTTGGAAACAAATAGACTTCGGCCATGGGTGCCCAGCACAATTTCATTTTCCCGGGACTGAATAGCGATATCATGCACCGAAACAGACAGTGGCATACCGCCATTCCAGATCATATAAGTTTCACCTTTGTCGAAACTTACATAGAGGCCTCCATCGGTGCCTACATAAATTATGTTTTCATCTTTTGGATCTTCCTTCACTACATTGATAGGTTCATGAGGCAATTCTTTATGAATTGGTTTCCAGCTCACACCATAATCATCACTCATGTACAGGTAAGGAGCGAAGTTGTCGAAGCGGTATCCATTTAATGAAACATAGATACGGCCTTCCTTATGCTGGGAAGCCGTCACCCGGCTGACCCATAATTGATTGCTGACTAACTTGCTGCTTGCCACCGGAACCTTTGCTCCTTTTTTTACCGGTGGGGCTGGGGGAGCCGTCTGGTTCAATTGTTCCCAGGTATAACCACCATCATAAGAGCGATGAATATTGCCATCATCTGTTCCGGTATAGATCAATCCAAATCGAAGCGGTGATTCTGAAATGGTGGTGATCGTTCCATAGGGTACATTACCACTCACCCGGCCACGGGTAAGATCAGTGCTCATCGCAATCATGGTATCCCCTTTATTCAGGGAACGGTATAAACGGTTGCTGCCATAAAACAATACATCCTGATTATGCTTGCTCAGCAGGATCGGGGTTTGCCAGTTAAAACGCAATGGTTTTTCTCCCAGTTCATGTTGCGGACGAATGAATTTCTGTGAGCCGCGCTGGTTTTTGTTATAGCGACTGTACACTCCGAACTGTGATCCGGAATAAACAGTGGCATTATCCCTTGTATCCACCTGGGCCTGCATGCCATCTCCTCCGTTAATTCCTCTATAGGCGTATTGTCCGTTATCAATCCAGCCAATATCTTCTTTATGAGTGGATGGGCCCCACCAGCTGCCATTATCCTGCAAGCCACCATAAACGTTATAAGGTCTGGCGTCATCAACCGTGATAGCATAAAATTGTC
>DAORJS010000273.1:0-3950 GCA_035439185.1 Chitinophagaceae bacterium | reverse complement strand
GCAATAAAATAAGAAATATCTTTTTCATTGGGTTATTTTAAGCTGGAGTAAATAATATTGGTGATCTTTTCTGTGTAATCCCAATGTGAATTCGGGGTCTGCTGGGTCATAATCAGGCAGATCATTTTTTCTTTTGGATCTGCCCAGTAGGTGGTACCATAATATCCGCCCCAGGAAAAACTTCCCTTATTGATCATACTTTGGTTGGCGGATTGCTGACTGGTTAGTCCAAAGCCCAGACAAAAATTATCATCCCCGAACATACGATCCGGTAACTGCGGGCTGAGCATTAATTCAACGGTACGTCTTCCCAGTATTTGCCGGCCATTATAACGGCCACCATTCAGTAACATCTGCAGAAAGATTGCATAGTCATAAGCAGTGGAAGACAATCCGGCTCCTCCGGAAAAATAGGTCTTCGGCATTAGGGGATAGTTGGGATCAATATTCCTGAATACAGGCGACCATTTAATAATCTTATGCTGTTCATCTTCGGTGTAGACAGTAGCCATTCTTCCGGCTTTTGCAGCAGGCAGATTGAAATAGGTATCCTTCATGCCCAATGGGGTAAATATATTTTTATGGCAGTAGCTCTCTAATGACTCTCCACTGATGATTTCTACAAGACAACCTAAAAGATCGGTATTAAGCCCATAGGTAAATCTTTCTCCGGGCTGATGCAACAAGGGGAGTTTTCCCAGTTCACTCATTTTAGCCAGCAGGTTTTCATTGAAATATCCTAAACCGGATGGGATTCTTTGTTTGGCATAGATCGCCTGCATGGTATCATTCCCAATATCGGGATAGCTGATTCCGGAGCTATGAGTTAATAAATCCCGGAAAGTAATCTCTCTTTTTGCCGGTCCGCTTGTATAACCGGTATCGGCCTTGTTAAAGCTTTTGATAACGGTTGGATGCTTAAAACTGGGGATGAAATCGGCAATGGACTGATCCAATAGGAATTTCCCTTTTTCGAGCAATTGCATCACGGCTAAACTGGTGATGGCCTTGGTCTGGCTCATGATTCTGAAGATGGCGTCTGCAGTCATGGGCTTCCTGGTCTCCCGGTCCGCATACCCGCATCCAGTGGAGTAAACAACCTGATTATCTTTTACAATAAATACCACAGCACCGGCCAGCCAGTCCTTTTCTACATATTGTTTCAGTAAAGTATCAACCTGTGAAAGCCTGGCATAGTCAATGCCTGGATGTTTTTTGGAAATGGAAGAGAGGGTTTGGGAATTGGCATTTTGCAGGAACAAGAAAAATAGCAGTGCGCTGATGATCGTTTTCATACAAAGAATTTACAGGTAAAAGCTGGCATATATCAATACAGTGAATGCTGGAAACGATTGGTAATCTGATCAGATTTAACAGGGAATGAATATAAATATTATTTTGCTGAAACCTGCTGCAAATTGGATTTATCAGCTGAAGCGAGAAGATTGGGAAATAAGCAGGGACGATTATTCATTTTCATGTAAAAGCATCCAGGAAGTCCCAAATTGATCGCGTAACATGGCAAAACGGTTGGCAAAAAATGTCTTTTCCATTTTCATGAAGATTTCGCCTTTTTCAGACAGCTGTTGGTAGACTTCCTCCGCTTTTTCAGCGCTGTCAAGCCTCATGGTCAGGTAGGCGCTGCGCATCGGTGCAGCATCTGGTACATCAGCCCCCCTTACCAAGGTCCCTCCGATTTTGATGATGGCATGCATGATGGGTTTCACCCATTCTTTCGGAAAATGAGGAGGCGGCTGTTCATGGGGCCATAGCATGATGATTTGACCGCCCAGGGTCTTTTCATAGAAACGGAATGCTGCTTCGCAGTGTCCGGGATAATTGATATAGATATCGAGTTGAAGGGAAGGCTGAATTTGCATGTCTGTTGCTTTTGATTAATGGTAAACAGATGGTATTCTTTTTGGCTTTCTCAAATGGAGAAGATGAATAGTAAAGTTCGTACAGGATGGGAATGAGAATCAGGGTAATTGCGACGAAAGGAGAGGGTGGATACGTCTGGGATGGTTTGGCTTGAGGGAGAAACCAGTTTCAGCGGAAAGATGTTACAAGACATAAAATTCCGGAATAATCATGCTTGTAATTATTTAATTCAATTATTGGCGCCAAAATAAGATGAGATCACCCTCTTTGGCTGCTTTTTTAGCAAATTCAAGTCCTTCAGTAATACCACTCATGCATTGGGGAAACGGAAAACTGAAATTGCCGAGTAAGTATGCTTTATTGGCTTCTATTTTTTCAAAAACATATTGGATGAATTCAGATTTATAAAAATGGTTACTGTCGATCCCGTTTTCATTTTCTGTCAATAATAAAAAATCCAGATCTTCCTGCTTCAAAGCCAATGCAGACATAATTCCTTCTTTTACACCCAGCCTGGTTCCATATTCGTCATCAGTTTCAAAGAAGTGGAGGATAATATTCCCCATGTCATTATCTCCCCGCTGTTCAATCATTTCTGCATGAAACGTATTTGCTTTCATAAAATCAATCCTTACTTTATTTTCTGAGCTGTCGATTATGTATTCATCATTGTACCTGTAGCGGTGGATAGTTAAAGCCATAGAATAAATTTTATGAAAATTGAAATTATTTATTTTCAGTTTATGTAAAATGGGATAATAAGCCTGGGAGCCAAGTAAGTAAGTTACAAAAAATAGTAAGTAGGAGATTAGGGATCAGTTTTTTTAGATTTTATTTTGAATTCTTTCCACTGTTGATAATGCTGGTGGTGGCGATACCGATATTAAGTTTTTCTGTCTTTGAGCCTGTATTTCTCCGGTCTGGATCCTGTCCTTTCAATTATTTTCCTGGCTTCCAGATCCAGTTTAACGGTTTCGCCATACCACTGAACGCCGCCCTCAAAGCTGTCCTTGACTTTTTGATAAAGGCTTTCCATCAAGGCAGTATGTGTCAGTTCTTCTCTTTGCAGAATAGCGAGCAACGCTTCTTTAATTGTATTGTATTTGTCAAGTGATATCCTTTTGTTCTTTTTGCTTTTATCAGGATGCAGGGTCTGAATTGTATTGGCTGTTTTTTGGGGAACTGCTATCTTTTTTGCTTTTTCCGGAGCCAGATTTGAATACGCTTTTTTCAGGGCTTCTGATATGATGCTTCTGGAGACCTTTGTCAGATCGAAGACGGTCCAGCCTTGTTTGCCCCAGGCTCCTGTCGCCGGGACAGCGATGACAGGGCGAATCAGACAATAAATGGACTGATCCGTTTCTGTCAGCTTCAGCGAGGACTTTTTGTTTGCAATATCCAATGTGGCAAATATTTTGGCTTTGACACGGAAGGATGCTTTTTCAAAATGGGGTTTTTCAATTGCCTGATCAAAGTTCAAGGCCATGATTCTAAAGGTGGAGGCTGAAATCATTTGTTTTTAAACATGGGTTTGATGTATAAAAATCTATACTTGATTATGTAGTGCTGAAACAGTTGACGCTATTCAATCTTCAAATTTGGATTTTGCAAAGGGATAAAATCCGTTTCAGCGATTAATTTTTAATCAACTCGAGTTTTGTGATGGATGGTAAATAACCCTTTGACTTATCATAATCTCCCTCACAGCACAAAAAATGGGAGAGTTTCCACTCCCAGTACACTTTGAATTTTTTGCCTAGCCAGGCCGGGTTGTCATCATACTGTCCCGAAAGTTCATGGAGCTTGTATTTTCCATAATTGTTGGCCGCCTGGCCGAAATCATAAGTATTTCCTTTTGCGTCTTTGAAAATGATATGCTGGTAATCGCCAAAATTATTTCCTTCATAGGTGGCGATGAGGGGGTTGGCTGTGTTTTTCCATGTTTTTTTGAGTTCCTTCAGGTGCCTTTTAACGGCTGGTGACTGATGAGCTGTGTTCTGCAGCTCCGGATCTTCTTTATTTGTGTCATTCTCTTTTGTAAAGGGGTTACTGTTTGGTGTCAGTGAGTC
>DAORJS010000272.1:0-3953 GCA_035439185.1 Chitinophagaceae bacterium | reverse complement strand
CCGGAGCCATATCAGTTCCTTTCATGGAAGCCATTTTGATATCCGGATTTCCTTTCAGCATATCGATATCCTTCTTCACCGTATTCAATTCAGCAAGGGTCTGATCATAATTATTTCTCAACTGACTGTTGCGGCCGGTAAGGATGATATTAAAATAAATACTGCCTGCCAATAAGGCGATACAGGCTGCAGCCGCATATTTCCAGCCATTCATTTTACGAACAGGAGCGGAATTCATGTTAATCACCGTAGCTGTTTGCCCGATGGCTTCCATGATTTTGTTTTTCACCGCAGGAGCCGGTACAATGGCATTGGCCATGGCCTGCTGTTCAAGACTGAGCTCGAAAGCTGTTCTTGCCTTCAGCAGTTCAGGGTATTGAATGCAGTATTGTTCGAACTCCTTTCTTTCTTCTTCCGAAGCGAGTCCGAGCACATAGCTCTCCACAATTCCGCTTGATATGTATTCCTGTATATTCACTTTTATTAACTGATCATGGTTCTTAAATGACTTAAAGCAGTTCTGATTCTTGTTTTTACAGTTCCCAATGGCAGACCCTGGAGCTTTGCAATTTCTTCATGGGTAAATCCCTGGAAATAGGAAAGGTCTATCAGCACCCGCCACTCTTCTTTCAATTTAGCCAACACTTTTTTTAGTCCCACATCACCAATGACCGGTCCGGTAACAGCACCTGGCAGGGATCCATCTTCTGCAATGGGTTGATTTTTCTGTGTATCGCGGTATGACCGGGATCTTACTTCATCAATGGCTGCATTCCGGGCAATATTGAGCATCCAGGTAAAGAGCCTTCCTTTGGAGGGATCATACAAATCGATTTTCCGCCAGATATTGACAAAAACGTTTTGCAATACATCCCCGGCCAGGTCACGGTCAGTAATAATTCCTCCGATCACTCCCAGCAGTGCCCCGGAATAATTATCATACAAGTAACTGAATGCCTGTCCGTTCCGCTCCTGCAGTAAGGCCACCAGCTCGGTTTCGCCGTATGTGGTTGTTGGGTTCAAATGGTTGGTTAAGGTACTATAAAGACCGTACCAGCATCATTTACGATAAAAGGGTAGTTCCGGATTTAGGCCGTGATCGCTTCATAAGCCGCAGCATCCATCAGCTCAGCCACATCGGCGGGATTGCTCACGGTCATTTTGATCATCCAACCGGCTCCGTAAGGATCGGTGTTCACTGATTCCGGTGAGCCGTTGAGGCCTGCATTGAATTCAGTGATGGTTCCGCTAACCGGAAGAAAAAGATCAGAAACAGTCTTTACTGCTTCTACTGTTCCGAAAACAGCACCCGCTTCCAGGGCCTGGCCAACTGTTTCCACTTCCACATACACGATATCTCCCAGTTCGCGCTGGGCAAAATCAGTGATGCCGATGGTGGCTACATTTCCTTCCATTTTAATCCATTCATGGTCCTTGGTATAGCGGAGTTCAGCGGGAAAATTCATACAAAAATGTTTTGCTGCAAACCTAAGGGAAATCAACGATAAACGAATTGAAGCTCAATGGCCGGGATTCAATTCACCGGAAAAAATGCACCGTTCAGACGACTATTTATACCATTGGTCGGGAACCGCTTTTACAATTGCGTGACACGGGGTTATCTTTGCCCTCTCAAGATCAAAAACCATTCAAAATGAGAAAGTTAGTAGTTATTTTAACCGGTTTTATGCTGGTTTCGGCCACAGCGATGGCCCAGCGTGTTACCGGCAGTGTGAAGGATGAACAAGGTAAAGGAGTGGACAAATCCACCATTTCCCTTTTAAATGCAAAAGACTCTTCAGTCATTAAACTGGCCGTTACATCTGATAATGGAAAATTCACGATTTCGGCTGAAAAGCCTGGTCAGTACCTGGTAAGCAGTTCCCATGTAGGATATACCACGGTTTATTCCAAAGTATTTGAAGTATCCGGTGCCGGGGACATCAATCTCGGCGATATCAGCATGGCAAAATCAGGGGGCAACCTGGCTGCCGTGACCGTTACTTCCCGCAAGCCCATGATTGAAGTAAAAGCAGACAAGACCGTACTGAATGTGGAAGGAACCATGAATGCAACCGGTAACGATGCATTGGAGTTGCTTCGCAAAAGTCCGGGTGTGCTGGTGGATAAGGATGATAATATCAGCCTGGCCGGTAAGAACGGGGTGAGAATTTATATTGACGGAAAGCCTTCGCCTTTAGCGGGAGCTGATCTGGCCAATTACCTGAAGACCCTGAATTCTGCCCAGATCGAAGCCATTGAGCTGATCACGAATCCGTCTGCCAAGTACGATGCGGCGGGTAATGCGGGGATCATCAATATCCGTTTAAAGAAAAACAAGGCCTTTGGTACCAATGGTTCGGTGAATGCCGGATATAATATCGGTGTCTATCCCAAATATAACGGGGGAATCAACTTTAATCACCGCAATAAAGGCATCAATGTGTTTGGTAATTACAATTATAATAATACCAAGCAAAATAATGTTTTCAATTTATACCGTACGGTACTGGATAGTGTGTTTGATGGCCGTACCAAAATGATTTTTGAAAATATTAGTCATAGCTTCAAAGGAGGAATTGATTTCTTCCTGAATAATAAGCATACCCTGGGTGTACTTGTTAATGGTAACCTGGCGAATACCCAGTTTAATAATAACAGCCGTACCCCTATCAGTTATAAACCTACCGGTGTGGTGAACAGGATTCTGACTGCCAATAACACCAATGATATGAGCCGGGATAATGTCAATTTCAACCTGAACTATCGCTTTGCCGATACTGCAGGCCATGAGTTGAACATTGATGCCGATTATGGTTTCTTCCACAATGATGGAAATCAGCTGCAGCCCAACTATTATTATGATGCGTCAGGCAATACCTTGCTCAGTCAGGTGATCTATCGTTTTATTGCGCCGACAGATATCAATATCTACACCCTGAAAGCTGATTACGAGCAGAATTTCAAAAAAGGAAAACTGGGACTGGGTGCCAAAACAACCGTGATCCGGACCGAGAATAATTTCCAGCGTTTTGATGTGCAGCAACTGAGTCCGGAAGTAAAAACACTGGATGTACCCCGCAGTAATCAGTTTGATTATTCAGAGAATGTAAATGCACTCTATATCAATTATAACAGACCCCTGAAAGGTAAAATGATACAGCTGGGTCTCCGGATGGAGAATACGGTTTCTGAAGGAAAGTCATACGGTTTACTGGCCAATGGAACTGTGAATACTTCCAGCAAGCAGTCTTTCAAAAGGAATTATACCAACCTCTTCCCCAGTGCAGCCATTACATTTAACAAGAACCCGATGATGCAATGGGGTCTCTCCTACAGCCGTCGTATCGACCGGCCGGCTTACCAGGACCTGAATCCTTTTGAATTTAAACTGGATGAATATACTTTCCAGCGTGGTAATACTTTGTTACGTCCGCAGTACACCAATATCATTTCGCTGACCAACACTTATAAGTACAAACTCACCACTTCACTGAGTTATAGCCATGTGAATGATGTGTTTGCCCAGCTGGTGGATACGGCTGAAAAATCCAAGAGCTTTATCACCCGGAAGAATCTGGCGAAAAGAGATGTGGTGGCCCTGAATATCAGTTATCCTTTTATGTACAAGACATACATGATGTTTACCAATTTCAGTGGTAACTATTCCAGTTACAAGGCTGATTTCGGTGGTGGCAGCAGGATCATCAATATTGACAATATCTCTTTCAATATCTATCAGCAGCACAGCCTGCGTTTTGGTAAGAAGAAAGACTGGAATGCTGAAGTAAGTGGCTGGTATAATTCTCCGGCTTTATGGGAAGGTGCTTTCCAGAGCAAGGCCATGTGGTCGGTGGATGCCGGTATGCAGAAAAATATCTTTAAAGGAAAGGGAACGCTTAAAGTGGCGGTATCTGATATCTTCTTCAGTATGAAATGGAGAGGGGAACTGA
>DAORJS010000271.1:0-3962 GCA_035439185.1 Chitinophagaceae bacterium | reverse complement strand
GCATTACTGATTTTCGGGATATTCCGGTTCTGTTCGAAATACAGTTTCATGCTCACCCGGTTATTCACCACATAATCTATAGAAGGTGCTATGCGGATCACTTTTTGTCCGGCAGTACCAAAAGAAGTCCGTTGATCCAGTTTACTATTGGCGGTGGCATCATCCCTGAAACTGAAGTCACAGCGGATGGTTACATCATTATCCAGCTTTCCTTTCATAAATGGCAGCTTCTTGATCAATGGCAAGCCCTTTCTTCTCCAGTTGAATCCAAAAGTAACTTCGGTGGACCTGTTCTCTGCCAGTTGGTAATCCAGCAAACTCAGACTGAGCTGTCTGCTTTTCCGGTATTCGAAACGGGTACTGATCTGGTTGGTAAAAGTGACATCAATTTCAATCAACGGATCAAATGCTTCCTGGATGGTGATATTCGGCACCAGGAAATATGGAATATAGTTTCCAGTCAAAGTATCCCTGAAGAACGGATAGCCTACCCTGAACGGATCCGTAAAGAGCAATGCAGTATTAAAGCTGTTCATGCTCAGGGTACTGTGATACCCGTGACGGATGCTGAAATTGGTGAATATTTTATCCAATCCCGGAATACGGGAGAGACCGTTATAGGTTACTGTCCAGTTTGGCTTGGGAACTAATCCGGAGAAAGGATTAGCACGCAGGTTCGGATTATTATTCTTCACCATCTTCACACTCAACGGATCTTTTCCGGTATAGGCAGCGATAAATGCCGGAATCACCACATCCTGTGAGTACCTGCCATAGCCTTTGAAATAAGCCGGGTCATTGGGATCAATGGTTCCTCCCTGGTAAGGGTTCAAACCGGCCAGTTTCTTCGACAGAATGGCACGGTTATCTTCAAATGTTTTAAATGTTTGAGAGATCACATTCGGATCAAAATCAGTAAACAGCGTTTTGAATGCGATATAGCTGATATTGAAGCTACCTGTTGCATATGGATTCAGGCGTTCGAGCGCAGCAGGACCCTGTAAACCGTCAATATCCTTATACAGTTCTGAATACTGTTTGTCGAATGTTTTATCCAGGTTCACATCAATATTGAAATCACGGAAAGGACTGACCTGTGCAGTCAGGTTCAGCCGCTGGTTGTACCGTTGCTGGATCATTTTACTCACCAATGAATCCCTTGACATCAGTCCTTTACCACCGAATGAATTGATCCAGTTGGTATCGGGCTGGTAACCGAAAATATATCTGAATCCTGGCTGACCGCTTTTCAGATTCTGGCCCAGTACATGAGTACTGTCCATATAACCGGGAAGCGTTGTTCCCATATCCTCCGTGTACTGTATACCTACCCGCTTCACTGCTGTCAGCATACGTACAAAGAATTTAGTAACACCACCCACTTCAGGTAACTGATTAGGATCCTTCTTCTCTTTTACCCTTTTAACTTTCTTCTTCTTCGGCTTTTTAATACGAATGATCTTTCCTTTTTTATTGCGGATGGTATCCGGCTTGGCGCTGCCTCCGGTATTACCAGCCTGTTCCATTCCGGGCAGGGTTTGTGAAGGCTGGGCAGTTCCGTCCTTAGCATTGCCATCCTTGCCGCCTTTATCGCGTTTGCCACTATCCTTTTTTCCATCTTTCTTATTGTCAGCAGGAGGAATACCACCGCTGTTAGAGCCCTGTGGCTGACTGGTATTAACTGCACGCAGGAACCTGGACTTATTATACAGTTCTTCAAATTTCAATTCACCATTGATGGTTCTGGTTTGAGTATTAGCCAAAGTATTACCCAATCCTACTTCCACATAGGGCACTCTTTCCTGCAAGGATGAAGCCAGCCAGTTATAACGGGTGTTGTAGCTCGCTCTTAATGAAGTCCAGCTCAGGAAAGGTATTTTTTGAGTTGGTACATTATAGGTAACAGTCAACTCTTGTCTGTAATCGGTATTACGACCGCCTTTTAATAATTTATTGCGGATAGCTTCTTTCTTATCCTTTGTGTCAATACGCCCAACCGGTTCATCAATCCTGGCAAAATTGGTGGCGCTGAAATCAATATTGATGGATTGTGTCAACGGCCATTGCAGGATATAGTACCTGTCGAAAGTGAAATACTTATTATAGGTTTCCGGAATCTTTATAGGTCCGCCTCCTACATTTCTCAACCGGGTAGCGCCAAACTGCCTGAACAGATCCGCACGGAATGAAATCTGTGAGGGGGCATAATTCAGGTTGAAATCTTTAATCAGTGCCAGCCAGGGAGATTTGGATTTTATCAGTTTCTTGAAAGGTTCAAATGGTTTGGTTTGAGGTGCATAGGTATAACCAAGAGCACCCCTTGTTCTTCTCAATTCATCTTTTTCAATCAGCGGATTATGACTGACCGTCTGGATATAGGAATAATTGAAATCAAAATTGGTTACACTCCAAATCTTGGGTTTCTTACCATCTGTTTTGACTTTCCGCACATTCGTGAGGTTCACCGTTTTTATTGTTGTTACATCCACGGCATCATTACGGATAGAGTCTCTTTTATCAGCGGCAGAGCCTTTCAGTTTTTCTTTCAGATTCAGATCAAGATCATAAGGATCATATTCCGGGGTGCTGCTGCGGTAACTGATACCGGCATATACCGGGATCTGGAGACCGAGTTTTTTGGGCAGCAGTTTTCCTGCCTCAATGGTGGCAGAAGCATCCAGGGTGTACACATCTTCCCGGCTGCGTTCATTCACTCTTTGATCAATGGTACCAAAGCCCTGGGTCCTGGCGGTTCCGGCGAGGGTCAGGGAGCCGAGGTCAGCCAGCCGGAAATCAATCCGGGCATTGGCAGCAAATCCGCCCTTTTCATCCAGTTCGGAAAGACGGAGTTCATTGAACCA
Organism: Chitinophagaceae bacterium; assembly: GCA_035439185.1. GTDB lineage: Bacteria > Bacteroidota > Bacteroidia > Chitinophagales > Chitinophagaceae > JJ008. The sequence goes on along the minus strand of DAORJS010000271.1, from coordinate 1,101 downwards.
GATTTCAGTACAAACCGTTTCTCTCAGCACATTCTCAACCCCCATGAAAATTCCTCTTACTTCACCAAGATTGGGATTTCCCATGATGGCATAAGAACGGCCACCAGCCTTTGTTTCTTTATAATACTGAGAAGGAAGAATTCCCTGTTTGTTCCTGTTCATCTTTAACCGGGTTAACTCATCCAGGTCAAAATCAAGATCATTTTCAGCCGGCCAGATCCGGTTACTGTCTGTGGTAAAGAATGGTGTGATCTTTAATGGGATCTTGATTTCATAGTAGTTGCCGGAAAAATCATTACCGATCCGGATCACCGCATTCATATCACCATCATCCAGTGAAGGATAACCCTGAACCGACTCAGCATGGATAAACATTTGCATCCGCTTGTACTGACGGATATCCAGGTTCATGGTTTTGAATACACCCCTTCCCTCTCCCTGTGCCAGTCCGCATATCTGGGTACTGATGGATTGTTCGTTCAGGAACAGGGCCACATTATTATTACTCAGTTGTTGCTGTCTTTCAATGCCAGGAGGAATACGATAAGGAATCGGCTGGCGCTGGTCATTTTCTTCAATGTTCACAGCCAGTGTATTCACCGTAGTGGGATCAGGCTTGGGAAGATTGGTAAAGCGGCCTGTTGTATCAATTTCATACTGGAATTTTCTCCACTGGTTGCGGATCAGTTCCAGTTTACCAAAACGCATCACAACAGAATCATCAAAGCCGGTCATGAACATCCGGATAAAACGGATGGATTTGAAATCAGGGATATTCCCCACTTTGGTCTGGAACTGGTCAACCGGTATACGGAACAAATACCATATTTCTGAACGGGTGGTATTATTGGCGAGATTCACTGTCACCTCTCTTTTATCCGTAATAAAATTCTGACCTACCTGCATCAGGGGACTTGTCTTAGGCTTAATCTCCACTTTATACTGGAAATATTCTTCCACTTCATTCATCGTATTATCCCTGTTCAGTTCTTCCTGATCGGGATACTGTGTGAAAGCATTGAAGAATTCAGAATTATTTTCAGCCACCGGTGAGTTACCATGCGGGTTATTGATATACTTATAACGTTGGAGTATTCCCGC
>DAORJS010000270.1:0-3969 GCA_035439185.1 Chitinophagaceae bacterium | reverse complement strand
AGAAATACGCTTAACAGCCCTCACTCAACGATTACTTCAACATGAACCGGTTCAGTATGTACTCAATGAATCCTGGTTCTGTGGATTTCGTTTTTATGTAGATAAAAATGTATTGATCCCCCGACCCGAAACAGAAGAGCTGGTGGAATGGGTGATTGCCCATTGTAAATTCCCGGTGGACTCATTAAAAATTCTGGATATCGGCACCGGCAGTGGCTGCATAGCCGTCTCATTAAAAAGAAGAATCAGAAAAGCGGAAGTCTGGGCCTGTGATATCAGTGAAGCAGCGCTGGATGTGGCCCGGAAAAATGCTGGCAACATGGGCACTGAGATCAATTTCATTCAACTCGATTTTCTGGACCAATCAGCCAGAGAACAACTTCCTTCCTTCGATATCATTGTCAGTAACCCGCCTTATATTCCTGAATCGGACAAAGCAACAATGAGCCCGAATGTGTTAGAACATGAACCCTTTACAGCTTTATTTGTACCTGATCATGATGCCCTGGTTTTTTACAAAGCCATTGCTGATTTCGGAATCAGCAAACTCAACCAAGGCGGGAGTATTTTCACAGAGATCCATGAAAGCCTGGGCGAATCCACCATGGCCATATTCAATAATGCTGGCTATACGACTGAATTAAAAAAGGATTTGCAGGGGAAGGAGAGGATGGTGAAGGCAGTCTTGAGTCATGAGTCAAGAGACAAGAGCCGGCAGCTGACTCCAGACTATCGACTCCTGACTCTCGACTACTAACTACTGCTCAATCCTCGCCACCACTTTCGCTGAATCTTTTTTGGCAATCCGCATTACACGGAATACTTCTCCGTAAAAAGCACTGGTATCGGCATTGATTACAACCACCGGAGTATCACGGAGAGCGCGGTATTTACGGATTTCCATAGACAGGAGCGAATCAAACTGATTGGATGGCACTTTCTTATTACCAATGGAATATTGCTGGTTCTTATCAATGGAGACCATGATATCCTGTTTGGCCTTGGTATCCTTGGTCCCCTTGGGCAAGCCTACCTTGATCACATTGGGGTTGGCCAGGGTAGCCACGATAAGGAAGAACATCAGCAGGATAAAGAGGATATCGTTCAACGAATCGGTGAACACCTCTGATTCTTCTTTATGTTTTTTTCTGAAACTCATGTTACTGATTGGGGTGATTGAAACGGATTTTCATTTTCTCAACCGCTTACCGGGTAGGCTCCTGTAATACATCCAGGAAATCCGCTTCAGCAGCTTCCATTTTATTGGCGGCTTTATCAATCTGTGTTTTCAGATAACTATAAGCCAGATATGCTCCCAAACCGATGATCAGACCGGTAATCGATGTGATCAGCTTGGTATAGATACCACCCGCAATAGTTCCCACTTCAAATTCATTGGAGCTGTTGATCCGGGAAAACAATTGCATCAGCCCCACCAGGGTACCCACGAAACCGAAGATGGGAGCCGCTTTGGAGATAGTGGATAACACACCTAGGTTCTTTTCCAGTTTATACATTTCCAGTTCCCCCACATTATCCATACTTTTTTCAATACTGTCAATCGGCTTTCCGATACGCTGTAATCCTTTATCGACAATCCGGCCCACTGGGGTATTATTATTCTTGGCAAAATTTCTTGCTGCAGTAAGGTTACCACTGACAATATTATCCCGGATGATATTCATAAAATTATCATCAATCTTGGCGGCATTCCGGATAGCAATGGTTCTTTCAGCCAGTACATATACGGCCAGGAGCAACATAATCGCCAGCGGAACCATGATCCATCCCCCCATTTTCAGGAGTTCAAAAAAACTAAGATGGCCGTCGTGGTTACTATCGCCTGCCGCAAACTGAGCGGCTTTCTGAATACTGTCCGGTGCAATCTGTAAAAGGTCAAACATAATTTTCTTCTTTAGGTGTCAAAAGTAGGGGTTGACGCTAATAATGCTTTTAGCTCTTATCAACAGTTGTGCATTGAACGAGAAAAATAATGCCACGTTGTTACGACAAATGAATTTTTAGTCTTATTTAACAAGAAGGGGCCGGAAAGTTAATAGGTTGATAAGTTACCGGGAAAGGCCCAATAACCCATCAACCTATCAATATCTCAACCCCTCAACTTTTCAACCTATCAACTCATAAACTTTTCAACTATTGCTTCGCTGCTCCCGCCTGCTTCACCATCAGGGCCTGAATCTGCTTCATGGTCCCTTCCATGCCATCCGGACTTCCATCCAGGAAGATCACATTACCCTTGCCATATTCTGCAAAATTCTTGATGGCTTCGGTCCACATACTGAACAGGATCACATTGGTATCCAGATTGGCCTGTTTCATTTGTTCAGCGGCTTCGGTCATACCCCTGGCAACTTCCTGACGGAAGAGGGCCACACCCTGACCTCTTAACCGGGCAGCTTCTTTTTCTGCCTCAGCCGAAATCTTGATAGCATTTCCCTCTGCCTCGGCAGCCTTGGTCTTGGTAATCAAAAGCGCCTGGCCTTCATTTTCAGCCGCCGCTTTGAGGTTATTACTGGCCACCACCTTGCTCATCGAGTCCAGGATCATTTTGTCGAATGTAATATCATTGATCTGCAGGTCCTGCAGGTGATAACCCCAGGTTTCAAGGGTATGATCAATTTCTGCTTTTACATATTCCACTATCTCCTTGCGCAGTGCCAGTATCTCAGCCTGTTTTTTAGTGGCCACAAAGGAACGGATATTCCCTTCGATGGTCCGGATCAGGGCCTGCATCAGGTCCTTATCAGCAAAGAATTTGAACGCTACTTTCTTGATGGTTTCTTCTTCTGAGTTCTGCACCGAGTACAGCAGCATGCTTTTAAAATAAACATTGGCCTGGTCTGCTGTTACTGCCTGGAATTCCAGTTCAACGGAACGGTTCTGAATAGAAACCTTTCTGTAAACCGCTTCCAGAATCGGTATTTTGAAATTCAAACCCGGACGGGCTACACGACGATACTTGCCAAACATGGTGATCACACCAACATAACCCTGGTTGATGGTGAATAATCCGCTGAAGATAAATATCACCAGCACAATAATCCACCAGTACTCTGAAAGCCATTGCCTGATATCCATATATATAAAGTTTAATGCTGCAAGTTAGGGTAAGTTTTTGCTTCCCGGGTTCAGGATTTTTCATGCCATACCTGAACCAGGTGTACCAGCATCTGCACGGCCTTTTCCATATCCTGCACGCTGATATGTTCCAGTTTGGAATGGATGGCCTGTTCGCCGGCAAACAAATTCGGGCAGGGAAGTCCCATAAATGAGAGCCTGCTGCCATCGGTACCGCCCCGGATACTTTCCATCTTTACTTCAATACCGGTACGTTGGATGGCTTCTCTGGCATATTCCACCACATGCGGGTGAAGATCGAGTACCTCCTTCATATTCCGGTATTGTTCTGTCACTTTGAATTCAAAAGAAGCTTTGGGATAGGTTCTTAAACGCTCTTCAATTTGCGTGCGGAGATAATCTTCTTTTTTAACCAGACCAGCTGTATCAAAATCCCGGATGATAAAATCAAGGGTGCATTTTTCTGCAATACCTTCTACCCTGACAGGGTGGATAAACCCTCTTTTTCCTTCAGTGGACTCGGGCGACAACCGGCTCTTGGGTAAAAAAGCCAGGATTTCCCCGGCAATTTTCAGGGCATTGATCATTTTTCCCTTGGCATAACCCGGATGGGCACTTACACCATGAATCACCACCTGTACGCCATCAGCACTAAAAGTTTCATCTTCCATGGCACCGGCATCACCGCTGTCGAGGGTGTATCCATAATCAGCACCCAGTTTTTTCATATCCACTTTGGCGGTACCCCGGCCTATTTCCTCATCAGGTGTAAAAAGAATTTTAATCGTGCCATGTTTCAGTTCCGGATGACTACAGAGGTAATTGGCCAGGTCCATGATCTCAGCCACACCGGCTTTATCATCTGATCCC
>DAORJS010000269.1:0-3982 GCA_035439185.1 Chitinophagaceae bacterium | reverse complement strand
CCTGCATAACTTAGCGCCACAAATTTAGCCGAATTGAAGAAGATAAGGGTTGGAATCGTTAATTATCTGAATACCAGGCCACTGATTTATGGGTTGCTGCAACCGCCGGTAAGTGATTTAATTGAATTAACCGGTGATTATCCGGCCAAAGTAGCCGAACAACTGATGAATGATGAAATAGACATTGGATTAGTCCCGGTAGCCGTCTTGCAAAAAATGCCGGAGTATCATATCATCGGCAATTATTGTATTGGTACTGAAGGAGAGATTGCCTCGGTTGCCCTTTTCAGTGAAGTGCCTCTTTCTGAAATCAGGAAAGTGTATCTCGACTACCAAAGCCGGACATCAGTTGCGCTGTTAAAATACCTCATGAAAGAATCCTGGGGGATCAACCCGGAGATAACACAGGCTGAAAATGAAAATTACCGGGATGAAATAAAAGGAACTACCGCCGGACTGGTTATCGGAGATCGTGCATTTGAACAAAGAAGGAAATCCACTTTTATTTATGATCTGGGTTCTGAGTGGAAGGCAATCACTGGCTTGCCATTTGTGTTTGCGGTATGGGTAAGTAAGAAGAAATTACCTGAAGAATTTGTCAGAATTTTTGATACTGCTAATGCCTTTGGCCTTGATTTTATAGATAATATTGTGGCAGAGAGCAATTATTCCCTTTATGAGCTAAAAAAGTATTACAAACTTCATCTTAGCTATCATCTTGATGATCAGAAAAGAAAAGGAATGGCCCGGTTTCTTGAGCTGATTTCCTGATATTTTTTTGTTATCATATTGGTGTTTTGGCATTTTGTTTTTATATTTAAAAAAACCGGACCAGCCAATGCAGCGAAAATTTATTACTACTTTTTTATACTGTATTTTTTTTACGCTATTGATACAGTTAAAAGCTTTTACACAAACCGGAGGTATACCCACCGGAACTGATACTTCTTGTTCAAATGGTATTTCATTTTATCAAAAGGTTTACGGGGGGAATAAGGATGAAACAGGTGAGTGGCTGGTTCCAACAGCTGACAGTGGTTATGTGATAGTTGGCCATACAAATAGTTTTGGGAGTGGCGGTTATGATGGTTTACTGATGCGGGTAAATAAAAAAGGCTCGGTTGTATGGAGTCGTACTGTAGGTGGAACCGGAAATGATGTTTTGTATGGTGTTAAGGCTACCAGCGATAATGGTTTTATTGCTGTTGGTCAGACTAAGTCATACGGAAATAATGCCGGAGATGGTTGGCTGGTGAAAGTGGATGCTTCAGGTGCAGTTCAGTGGTCAAAAAAGTATGGTGATGGTAATGTTTTTGGTGAGTCTGTTTTTGATGTGGTTCAACTTTCGGACGGAGGTTATGCTTTTTGCGGAGCTCACCAGTTTGCAGGCGGTGTGTCTCAGAGTTTTGTAGTGAGGACAGATAATTCCGGCAATGTTATATGGAGTAAGCAATACGATCAGCCGGGATCAGACGAAGCCTGGGGTCTGACTGAGGATGGAACTTCATTGGTGGTGGTGGGTTTTTATCGTGCTCCTGATTTGTATGATGGGTATATGATGAAGCTGGATAAGTCTACTGGTTCAGCTCAATGGAGAAATACATATGATGCAGAATTTGGACGTCATATGTTGATGGCCAAAGTTCGGGTGATCAATACTGGTTACCAGGTGTTTTCATTAATAATGGATGATTTTGCGGGCTCCAACCAGCAGCAATGTATATGGAATATAGGATCAAATGGTTCAGTTCTGAGCCTTCGTAAAATAGTGATACCCGGGTTGCAAACCTCAGGGTATGGCTGGACACCGCTGGCAGATGGGGGATTTGTAGTGGCAAATGGTGAAAACATAACTAATCCTGATATTTTGCTGACGCAAGTAAATGTAAATGGAACAATTGGTTGGTCTAAAAAATACATTCGAAATGGAAGACAGGTAATTCGTTCGATTGCAGCTTCTCCGGAAGGTGGGTATGCGGGTGTAGGAATCAATAACATAACAGGGACGGCCACTGATAGTAGTAATATATTTCTTTTGAGAATTGATAGTATGGGGGGTGCGGGATACTGTTCCGGTATTAATACAAGCGAAGTATCAGTTGAAACACCATCATTCTCAAGTTCTTCCATTGGTACGGGAAGCCCTGGAAATGTGTCAATCAATAACCCGGTAATTACGGTGAGCACATCACCATTTGTACCTGTAACAAGTACTTTATGTTACTATTGCTATGTTCCCATCCCAATAACACCTATTGATACATCTTGTATAAATGGGATTTCCCTTTATCAGAAAGTGTATGGTGGTAATAAAGATGAAACAGGTGAGTGGCTGGTTCCGACAGCTGATAGTGGTTATGTGATAGTTGGCCACACAAATAGTTTTGGTAACGGAGGATATGATGGATTACTGATGCGTGTGAACAAAAAAGGTTCTGTGCAATGGAGCCGGGCTGTTGGTGGAGCCGGAGATGACGCTTTATATGGAGTGAAGGCTACCAGCGATAATGGATTTATCGCTATTGGCCAGACAAAATCTTACGGGAACATTGCAGGTGATGGCTGGTTGGTGAAAGTAGATGCAGGAGGGGTAGTTCAGTGGTCAAAGAAATATGGGGATGGCAATGTTTTTGGCGAGGCGATGTTTGATGTAGTGCAGCTCTCTGATGGAGGATATGCATTTTGTGGAGCTCACCAGTTTGCAGGCGGGGTTTCGCAGAGTTTTGTAATCAGGACAGATAATTCAGGAAACGTTATTTGGAGTAAACAGTACGATCAACCCGGATCAGATGAAGCCTGGGGTTTGACTGAAGATGGAAATTCATTGATTGTCGTCGGCTTTTATCGTGCCCCTGATCTTTACGATGGATATATGATGAAACTGGATAAAGCATCTGGTTCGGTTCAATGGAAAAATACTTATGATGCTGAATTTAGCCGTCATATGCTGATGGCTAAAGTCCGGGTAATTAATAATGGATATCAGGTATTCTCACTAATAATGGATGATTTTACAGGCTCCAATCAGCAGCAATGTATTTGGAATATTGGGACCAATGGTACGGTTCAGAATATCAGAAAGATAGTGATACCAGGCATTCAAACCTCTGGGTATGGATGGTTGCCATTCTCAGATGGAGGCTTTGTTGTGGCGAACGGCGAGAACCTGACAAACCCGGATGTATTGATCACGCAAGTGAATGCGAATGGAACAATAGGCTGGTCCAGAAAATATGTTCGCAATGGCAGACAAGTGATACGTTCAATAGCAGGTTCGTCAGAAGGAGGGTATGCTGCACTGGGGATCAATAATAATGTGGGCACCACAACAGACAGTAGTAATATTTATTTATTAAGAATTGATAGTTTGGGTGGAAGTGGAAGTTGTTCAGGAATTATAACTTCGGATGTGACAGTTGAGTTTCCGGCTTTTACCAGTTCAGCGATAGGTTTGGGAACTCCCGGCAATGTATCTGTTAATAATCCTGTCATTAATATTGGAACATCCACATTTGTACCAGTCACAGGTACACTTTGTTTTTATTGTCAACCCAAACCCCTTGGAACTACAAGACCTTCCGCAGGTGTCGATGCCGATCCGCAGCATCAAATGAGGTTGTATCCTAACCCAGTAGTAACAGGAACATTCTATCTGGATATTGATGCCCGTTTCGAAGATTTTGCCTCAGTCAATATTATCGACATGAATGGAACTGTTCAGTATGTTTTATCTCCAAGGAGACTTTTGAGAGGTCAGAATATTATTCGGGTGGAATTGCCAGTCAGACTGAGAAATTATACCAATTACCTGGTTTCTGTACAATTCGGTAATTATTCAACAGCTGCTAAAATTTTTGTTTTACGTTAAAAAAATAATAAGACTTCCATGAAAAGAGTCAATCTTTTAACCGTATTTATTTCTGCTCTTCTCGTAGTATCGATGATAGCCTGTCAAAAAACTGGACCTGCAGGCCCTGCAGGT
>DAORJS010000268.1:0-3997 GCA_035439185.1 Chitinophagaceae bacterium | reverse complement strand
TGGTAACAGGAGTTGTTTTAGGTTTAGCCACCGGTTTGGCATCTTCATCAATCACTTCTTCGTTATCATTCTGGAAAGGTTCAATGAAATATAATTTCTTCTTTGTATTGAGCGTTACCATTCTTTGTTTGTCGCATTGTTCAATCGTGACCACATTATTTTCCTGTCCCATATATCCGCTGTTCTCCGTTCTTTTACGCATGGGTTTCACATAAATAACAGATTCCTGTTTCATCCCCATCATGCTGGTGGATTGTCTGAGTTTGTAATGTTGCTGGGCGGAGCTGTCTTTACTGCAACAGATTGCGGCAAAAGCAACCGCGATGGCAAGGAAGAACTGAGTGTGTGATTTCATATCTGAGGTTTATGGGTCAAAAGTAGACAGAATCTAAAACCAAAGAGTTGCCTTTGGATGAATCGTAAATTTTATTTCATGAACTGTCAACATGGTCTTCTTTCTTCATAAAGAATCCCTGACAGACACCCAGGTTTGCCGGATCCCGATGGTTCTTACCAGTGCATTTAAGATCTTGGCATGATCCGGATGCAGCCGGATACAGCCATGGGAAGCCCGGGTTCCCAGTTTGCTGAAATTACCGGGAGTGGTGCCATGGATCGCATACCCGTTTCTTAAAAATACGGCATAGGGCATATTACCCAGTCCCTGATAGTTGCCACCCGGGAATTTCCGGGATGTGTATTTGGTAAGTACGGGTCCTTCCGGATTCAGTTCCATTGCAGGCGTTTCATACTTTTTACCTTTACCGGTGGAAACCTTAAAAGTATCTTTTCTTACACCCAGGATATTCAGGTAAAGCTGTTGTTTGCCTTTATCTATTTCAACAAAAAGGATACAATCATTTCCATGACAGCGGAGACCGGTCGTTGAATCCTTTGCCAGCAAAAAGGAATCCACTTCTCTGATATTGGCTTTTATAACAGCTTTTTCCTCCTCTGTGTACCCGGCAGTCCTGGTCATTTTTGATCTAACGGTATCCATTTGTGCAATCAGGTGGACTTCTTCTTTCCAGATGGTATCGAAATGCTGTAACAGTTTATTCAGGGAGTCGCGGCCGGGAATAAACAATGCATTATCAAAAAGATTAGTGGTATCAGCCTGATTCATGATATCAGTGCGAAGCATGGAATCCCGGAATTGCTGGTAATCAAAATGCTCAGGCAGACCCGGTTTCTGACTGCCGGCACAGGAGAAAAATGTACAGGTTATTACAATAACAAATAAGAACGAGGGAACAGAAAGCAAATTGATACGCATGTGAAAGAGATATATTGTAAAATTACAATTACCTGTGTCAATCACCGAAAAGGAAGGCCTGATTGAAATCATTCAACCAATCTGCAGCATATTCTGAATTCAAAAATTACTGGATGATATAGACTACCCCACCTGTATTCTGGCGAAGTGGCCCGGATTTCAGGGTTCCGCCAAAACCGGGGCGGTCAAGAGAGCTGTACCAACTGTATTGAGTATTACCGATAGATTTGATCTTACCACGGATCGCTTTATCATCAAATGAAGAATAATAACGGATAGCAGTGCTCCCGACAGTTTTCAGATTCCCTTGTAGCTGCGGGTCATCAAAACCCTGGTAATATTCAATAGCCGAGCTACCCATGAATTTTATTTTACCCTGGACAGATTTCTGGTCATATCGTCCGTAATAATCAAAGAAGACCCTTCCGATACTACGGATTTTCCCCACCAGATCAGCTGTTTCATAGCCCTGATAATAGGTGATTACTGCTGATCCGATACTTTTCAGTTTCCCTTTTGAAACAGAATCGGCTTCGGAACCATAATACTCAATTCTTCCCATATAGGGTTGCAGGTTCCGGGCAAAGTAGTTACCGGAATACATCGACTGTACTTCAATACCCCATTCCAGAATCTTTCCTTCCGGCGAAATACGTATGAGTACTTCCCGGTCGGTCAGCAGGCTAAAATAACTGAAGCTGGTTCCATTGCTAAAACTAACCTGGGCCAGTTCCTGGGAATATGCACTGTTAAAACGGAGCAGGCCGATACCAAAAAGAATATAACGGAGGATGTTCATATGCTGCAGCAAAGGTAAGCAGCTCTCTGACAACCTGTTTAACCGCTTACATCCATTTGGCAAGGAATATGTTAAACTCCTGGCGCAGTTCGTTGAAAATTTTTCCAAAACTATCCACCTGATCTTTGAGCACAGTATGTTCCCCGTTATGGCGGCTGTCCATACGTCCGGCATGTTCTTTTGCTTCACCGGCTACCCAGCCATCATGCTCGCGGATACTATGACGCAATTCGTCAATATTGTTTCTTTGAACGATAAACTGGTTCTGAAAATGTTCAACACCGGCCATGGCTTCATGCCCATTATTCTTTTTAACGATCTCCACCAGGCGGCCTTCCAGCAGATCAAGGTCATCTTCATAGAAATCAATGGCCTTGATCCATTCCTGGTGATCATTACCGCAGTGAGATACAGAAGTGTAATTCATAATGATGGGTTTTTGTATGACTATAAAGTTGACGGTTCCTGAACCGGAGGGCTATGACAGGAGTCATCCCTTCCGCTGAGATATTTCAGTTCAAAAAGGGAGGCGGCTTTATTTGTTCCGCATCCGGAATTATTCACCATGAAGGGTATTGGGAGGTTAATTTTCCCCATCCCCGGCAGGATTCCGTTCAAATAAAGCTGCATTCAGTTATTTTTACAGACAGTAAAAAAATACTATGAAACAGCATTCAGGTTTAGTGATCATCATGGCCTTGTTAACGACAGTCAGTTGTGCCAATCCACATGATGCAGATACGACCAAACCCGTTGAGACCAAGAAGCCAAATACCAGTTATAAACCCGCATTTACCGGGCAAACAAGGATCAATGCCGTGAAAACTGCCACGCCATATAAAACGGATAAACTGGCAGAAAAATTAGGCCGGCCCTGGGCGGTAATACCGATGCCGGATGGCCGTTTACTGATTACAGAGAAATCAGGTTACCTGATCCTGTTGAAATCAGATGGATCACTGGTTAAAAAAATTACCGGTCTGCCTGCAGTGGACGACCGTGGTCAGGGCGGTTTACTGGATGTGGCACTGGATCCTGATTTTACCCAGAATAAAATCATTTACTGGTCATTCTCAGAAAAAACCGGCAACAATAATCAAACAGCAGTTGGAAAGGGTAAATTAAACGAAGAAAAGGGGCAGGTGGAAAATGTACTGGTAATTTTCAGGGCGGGCCCGGCGCTCAATAGTACCCTTCATTTTGGATCCAGATTGATATTTGATAAGGATAATAACCTCTTTGTAAGTACCGGAGAAAGATCAAATCTCGACGGACGGGTACAGGCTCAATCCTTACAGTCAGGGTTAGGCAAAATATTTAAAATCACCCGGGATGGAAAACCTGCGGCCGGCACTGCATTTGGCAGCAGGTCGGATGTGGCAGCGGGTTTATATGCATATGGTTTCAGGAATCCCCAGAGTCTGGATCTGCACCCGGTTACCGGCGATCTTTGGGAGGCTGAATTCGGACCCAGGGGTGGTGATGAACTCAATCTGGTCAAACCGGGAAAGAACTATGGCTGGCCGGTGATTACTTATGGACTGGAATACAGTGGTGCTGCTGTTGGTGAAGGCATTCAGCAAAAGGCAGGGATGGAACAACCGGTGTATTACTGGGATCCTGTACTCTCTCCCAGCGGTATGAGTTTTTATAAAGGCAATGCCATTCCGGAATGGAAGAATAATCTGTTTATCGGAGGACTGAGCAGCGCTCATATTTGCAGACTGGTGATCGTCAATAATAAAGTAGTGGGAGAAGAAAGACTACTCACTGATAAAAATGAGCGTTTCAGGGATGTGGCTTATTATAACGGAGCTTTGTACACGGTGACTGATAACGGGAATTTATACCGGATCAGTAAAAAATAAAAAAATGCTGATGGTTCGTGTGACACGAACCAAGACGTGCGACACGAACCAAGA
>DAORJS010000267.1:0-3998 GCA_035439185.1 Chitinophagaceae bacterium | reverse complement strand
ACTCCGGTCCAAGAAACTTTCTTCCGGAAGGACGATCCTGGATATCGGGATCAACCTGGAAAGCCGGACATTAAGAGAAGATAATCCCGCCAAAAAATTCACGGCCAGCAATTTTTTGTTTTCCTATGTACAAGTGGGAGTACCCCTGAAAAAAAACTGGGGTATGAGTTTTGGACTGCGCCCGGTTTCAAGAGTGAGTTATAAAATTTTCAAAGCAGAAAGACTGATTGACCCATTGACTGGTCAGCCCATAGATAGTGTTACCACCCGTTTTGAAGGAGATGGCGGTGCTTATCTGGCTTCCATAGGTACGGGTATTAAAGTGTTTAAAAAAGCATCCCATAATGGTCTGGAAGAAAGCCTGAGCCTGGGAATCAATGCCGGTTATATGTTTGGCAAGAGATTCAGCAGTAACCGCCGGGAATTCAGAAATGACAGTGTACAATACTTTACCGGAAATTTTGAAACCAGGACCAATTACGGCAATATCAACTTCAACGCCGGTTTGCAATATATCAAACCGCTGAAGAGTAAAAACATGGTCTTTATTGCAGGGATCTATGGTGCCTGGAGCCAGAAACTGAATGCCACTCAGGATCGTATCCGCGAAACATCGGTGTATGATGAGAACCGGGGTGACCTTCGCCTGGACAGCGTGGAAGAAGTAAAAGATATCAAGGGAAAAATAATCCTGCCCTCCACCATTACGGCAGGGTTTACACTTCAGCGTTTTCCGGATTATAAGAAGAAGGGCGGATGGCTGATCGGTTTGGATATCAATTCACAGAACTGGGAAGCGTATCGTGTTTACGGACAAGCCGATTCAGTAAGGAATAAATTTGAAGTAAGAGTAGGCGGACATTTCATTCCTATACCCCGTGATAGTTATTTCAGTAATGTTACTTATCGATGGGGATTCTTTACCGGTCCGGATTATATCAATGTACAGAACAAACTCCCCAACTATGGTATTACCATGGGATTTGGCTTGCCTATCCGGAACTACAATCGTTTAAGTCCGAACCAGTCATCCGGTATCAATTTAGCATTTGAATATATCAAGCGGGGTAACAGCCAGAACCTGGTCAGGGAAAGCCTGTTCAGGGTTTCTGCCGGTTTTTCACTCAGCGATATCTGGTTCATCAAACGCAAGTATGATTAACCTTCTGAAAAATAGAAAAAAATTGTACGCAGCAGCTATCCTTACGGGCTGCTGTTTTCTTTTGGCCTGTGAGAACGATGCGGATAAGGTTAAGGACTGGACCAAAAAAGTGATCATGCAGGAAGAAGCGACGGATATCGAAAGTTACCTGAGTCAGAACGGGGTGATGAAGGCCCGGCTGAAAGCGCCCAAGATGATCCGCTTTTATGCTGATACCATTTATGTGGAGTTTCCCAAAACCCTGCATGTTGATTTTTATGATGACAGCACACAGATTGAATCCAGACTCGACAGCCGCTACGGAAAATATTTTGAAAGCATCAATAAGGTCTATCTCCGCGACAGTGTGGTGGTGATTACGGTAAAGGGAGATACACTGAGGAGCCCGGATCTCTGGTGGGATCAGAACAGCAAGATGTTTTATACGGACAAATATGCGATCTATCACGGGATCGGAAAAAATATTTATGGTGGCAAGGGATTAACAGCTACACAGGATCTTAGCAGTGTTATTTTTAACCAGCCAACCGGAACCGTTCAGATGAGTCAGAACGGAATGCCGAAATAGCAGCGTCTGATTTGCGTCTGATGTCTCAAAGAGCATCTGACGCTTAAACTTTTAATATATGGAATACCGCCGCATGGGAAAAACAGGCCTCCAGCTTAGTGTACTTTCATTCGGAAGCTGGGTTAGTTTTCATAAACAGATTGATGACAGCATCGCCGATGAACTCATGGGCATTGCTTATGAGAACGGCGTTAATTTTTTTGATAATGCCGAAGTATATGCTCTGGGAGAAAGTGAAAATATGATGGGCCGGGTGTTAAAGAAGAAAAACTGGGACCGGACTTCCTATACGGTTTCATCAAAAGCATTTTTTGGCTGGAGAGGAAAGGCGAATAAGCCCAATCAAACCGGATTGAGCCGCAAGCACCTGACCGAAGCCTGTGAGGAAGCCCTGAAAAGGTTGCAGGTTGATTATCTGGATTTGTTTTTTTGTCACCGTCCTGATAAGGGTACACCGATTGAAGAAACGGTCTGGACCATGCATAACCTGATTCAGCAGGGAAAAATTCTTTACTGGGGTACCAGTGAGTGGAATGGGGTGGAGATCATGGAAGCCCACCGGGTAGCGCATCAGTATGGATTAATCGGACCATCAGTGGAACAACCCCAGTATAATTTGCTGGAGCGGAATAAAATGGAGAATGAATTCCAGATGATTTTTAAAACAGTGGGAATGGGTACCACCATCTGGAGTCCGCTGGCTTCCGGTTTACTGACCGGGAAATACAATGAGGGGATACCGGCCGATAGCCGGTTTGGGCTGACCGGTTTCGACTGGCTAAGGGATCGCTGGATCAAAGAGAGTTTATTGAGCAGGGTGAAACAACTCACGGCACTGGCCAGCGAATTAGATATTTCTCTGGCAGCGATGAGTATTGCCTGGTGTATTAAGAATCCGAATGTAACCACGGCCATCCTCGGGGCAACTAAAAAAGATCAATTACTCGAGAATCTGAAAGCACTGGATGCCCTGCCCAAACTGGATGAGGCTGTCATGCAAAAAATAGAAGAGATCGTGCAAACAAAACCGGTCTTACCGGAATACTAGAAACTGTCTCTAAAGTCGTTTTGCGTCATACCGGGCCCGACCCGGTATCTTTCTTTGGATTCGTTTTCCCAATAGATGCCGGATAGGATCCGGCATGACATCACCTGAATCAACGACTTTTGAGATAGCTTCTAAAAAAACCTCCCGTTGTGCCCGGGAGGTTTGAATTACATACAAGCAGGGCCAAAACCAGTTTTCATACGGACGGTAAAGCTGCCTGTTGTAGTCGTTGGTTTTGCATAGTTGGATCCAGAAACGGGTCATACAAATTATTCAAATTATCTGCCATTGCTGCTTTGAAGGCTATTGAATCAGCCCGGATTTATACGAGTCTCGTAATAATCCTGCTATTTCATCGTAGAACAACGGAACAGATGTTCGGTTTGCGGGCCGAAATCTTATCTTCATCGCAAAATCAATACCATGAGTTTTGCCAATAAAACGGTCCTGATCACAGGCGCCACCCGGGGAATCGGAAAAGCCATTGCCTTAAAGCTTGCTAAAGAAGGAGCCAATATTGTAATCGCTGCAAAAAGTGTGGAAGAAAATCCAAAGCTGGGCGGTACTATTTTTTCAGCGGCCGCGGAGATTGAAGCAGCCGGCGGAAAAGCACTGGCGGTTCAATGTGATATCCGTTTTGAAGACCAGATTCAGCAAGTGGTGGATCAGACACTGGAAAGATTTGGAGGAATTGATATACTGGTGAATAATGCTTCGGCGATATCGCTGACTACAACGGAGCAGACAGAAGCCAAACGTTTTGATCTGATGCATAGCATCAATGTGCGGGGTACTTTCCTGGTTACAAAGGCATGTATTCCGCATTTGAAAAATTCTTCGAACGCCCATATTCTTACGCTTTCTCCTCCGGTCAGTATGAATCCAAAGTGGTTCGAGAAGCATGTGGCTTATACCCTGACCAAATTCAACATGAGTATGATGACAATCGGATGGGCTGCCGAATTTAAAAAAGATGGGATTGCGGCCAATGCCTTATGGCCCCGGACTACGATTGATACGGCTGCTGTTCGTAATCTCTTGGGCGGTGCCATCCTGGCCAATATGAGCCGTACACCTGAAATACTGGCTGATGCGGCTTATTATATTTTACGTCAGCCTGCTGCGGATTGTACGGGTAATTTATTTGTGGATGAGCAGGTACTGGCCAAAGAAGGTATTACTGATCTGGAAAAATATGCAGTAGTGCCCGGAGCAAAATT
>DAORJS010000266.1:0-4024 GCA_035439185.1 Chitinophagaceae bacterium | reverse complement strand
AAGACAGGAAGACTGGAAGACAGGAAGAGTGCTGGTTCTGAAATGATAAGTTCGCGAAAGGAAGCTTAGTTCTGTGTTTTATTGAGGTGAAAATTTTTCACATATTGCCGCAATGTATATATATAAAAGCGCCGGGTTTCAAACCCGGCGCTCATGCATCAATTCATTTTTATCATTCAATTTCTAAATCGTTCTCTGCGTACTTCTTTCTCTGCGGTGAAAATTTAGAAGCCTTTCTTCTCCACTTTCTTTCCATCCACATCCAGTTCCACAATTTCATAGCCCAGTTTCTTCACACCATCCAGAATTTTGGCCTTATCACCCACCAGCAGGATATTCATTTTTTCAGGGGCCAGCATTTTTTTCGCAAAGGCATCCACTTCTTTCTTGGTCAGATTGGCCAGGATTTTATTCTGTTGGTCAATATAATTAGCCGGCAGGTTATAATCCAGGATCCTGCGGATGAAATTGGCTTTCTGGAATCCGGTTTCGTAATTTCTGGCATCGCGCTGGCCTAGGGAATTCTTCATGAATTTCAATTCAGCTTCCGTGATACCATTATCCCGGTAATTAGTGAGTTCTTTCATCACTTCCACAAGGGCACTGTCGGTGGCATCCGCCCGGATACCGGAACTAAAGGAGAAGTCACCTGAATATTCATCAGCAGAGAATCCACTGCGGGCACCATAGGTCCATCCCTTGTCCTCGCGCAGGTTCAGGTTCAGACGGCTGTTGAAATCACCACCGAGCGGATAGTTCAACAACATAGAACGGTAATAATTACCAGTGGCATCATATTTCATCCCGGTAGCATATCCAACGCGGAACTGAGATTGGGCTGCTTTGGGAATATCCACCATGAATACCTTGGTTTTATCAATTGTGGAAGCTGCACCATTGGCCGCAGGCATTTCGATTTTCTTTTTAGGCAATTTATCGAGGAAGCTCAGTTTCGGAAGCACTTCTTCCTGTTTTACATCACCTACCACCACTACTTTTACTCCCTGTGAAGTCATGTAATTATTAAAGTAATCCTGTACATCCTGCAGCTTCAGGTTTTTAATAGTGTATTCGGTACCATCTTCATTCATGGCCAGGATATTGTTCGGGCCGTAGTTGATTTTGGCAAATACCAGGTCGGCTACCGCTGCCGGATCAGCTTTTTGCTGTTTGAAACCTTCTACTCTTTGTTTCTGAATACGGCTGAAAGAAGATTCTGTGAATTTGGGATTCAGCATTCTTTCTTCCACCAGGGCCATCGTGGCGGCCAGGTTTTTCTTCAGACATTGTACATTGAAGGTAATACCATCCACACTGCTGCTCACACTTACATTACTGCCGAGTTTCTGTAACTCCACGGTCATCTGCTCAGCTGTGTAGTTTTTGGTATCCTCATTCATCATGGAAGCAAACATGCTGGCTAATCCGACTTTGGAAGTATCTTTTCCCTGCAGCAGGTGACCACCCGGGATTTTAATGGTGATCGTTACGGTTGGTATTTCGTTAGATTCTGTACCAATCATCTTCACCCCATTGGGCAGGTCTTTTCTCCAGAACTTCGGCACTTTCACTACAGGGTTAGCACCATTACCCGGAATTTTACTGCGATCGAAATTGTCTTTTGCTTTATTGTATTTCAGTCCGGCATAACCGTATTCAGGAGCCGTGTACTGACTGGAATCAATTTTATAATTATCGGCAGCAGCAATCATTTTATCCTGACCCTTGGGTAATACACTGAGAAATACTGCTGACTTTCCTTTAATATATTCATTGTACACCCGCATTACATCTTCCTTGGTAACGGACTGGTACATTGTAATCAGCTCGGCAATTTTATTGGGGTTACCTGTAAAAGTCTGGAAGGAAGCCAGCTGGGATACTTTGCCGGAAACACTTTGCAGTCCGTTGATCTGCTGGGATTCAATTCCTCCTTTGAACTTGGCTACATCTTCATCGGTTACCCCTCTTACTTCAAAAGAATCCAGCGCCCGGCGGAACAATGTGTCCATGGTTGCCAGTGTTTTGCCTGGTGCCGGTGAAATCTGGAACATAAATTCGCCAGCCAGTTCTGAAAGGCTGCTGAAACCGCTGGCCTGTAATGCCAGTTGTTTTTTGACCAGTTGCTGGTACATTACAGAATTTCTTCCTTGTCCGAGTACCTGTGCCAGACAGGCCAGCGCACCCATATCCTTATGATAGTTGGGAACGGTTGGAAATACGATTGATAACAAGGGCAGACGTGCATAATTATCAGTATAAGAAACATAGCGATCCTGTTTCAGCACTGCAGGAGGTACTACTACCGGATTAACTTCAGGACCACGGGGGATGGATCCAAAATATTTTTCAACCAGCTTGACTACATCAGCAGGTTTTACATCACCACCTACAGAAACGGTGGCGTTATTGGGACCATACCAGCGAAGGAAGAAATTCTTCAGATCGTTAACATCCACCCGGTTCAGGTCTTCCACATAACCAATGGTGAGCCAGGAATAAGGATGACCATAAGGATACAGATTGCGGGAGGCGGTTTCAAACATCAGTCCGTAGGGACGGTTATCATAATTCTGTCCTCTTTCGTTCTTTACCGTAGAACGCTGGATCTCGAATTTTTTCTGCGTAACGGCATCCAGCAAAAAGCCCATCCGGTCTGCTTCGAGCCAGAGCATTTTTTCCAGTTGGTTGCTGGGCACGGTTTCAAAATAGTTGGTCCTGTCGCGGTTGGTAGTTCCGTTCAGGGTACCACCGGCATCGGAAACGATTTTAAAATGTTGTTCATCCGCAACGTGATCACTTCCCTGGAACATCATGTGTTCAAAGAAATGGGCGAAACCGGATTTGCCGATTTCTTCCCGGGCGGAACCCACATGGTAGGTAACATCCACATGTACGATCGGATCACTGTGATCTTCATGAATGATCAGGGTGAGGCCGTTGGGTAATACATATTTCTCGTAAGGAATAACCAGCTCACTGCCGGTTTTGGTGACTTTCTCTACCAGTTTGGTCTGGCCAAAGGCTACCGCAGCCATCAGCAGGAAGACAGAAAATACTACTAATCTTATTTTCATAAATGTGATGATTTTGAGGACAGGCAAAATAAGCTTTTCCGGCTACTCCGGGCTTGCCATTTATCAATAAACCTACCATTTTTGGGGGAGGGGGAAATCATGCCGGCTTGTTACCTTTATGCTTTAAACGTTTAAACTTTTATTACTATGAGCACAGGAAACCGCAACAACCATGAAATTGATTACAAGTTATATGGCGAAGAATTGCAATTTGTTGAGATCGAACTGGACCCTCAGGAAACAGCCATTGCCGAGAGTGGGGCGATGATGATGATGGAGGATGGGATTACCATGCAAACGATTTTCGGGGATGGATCTGCCCAGCAGCCTACCGGCTTTTTTGGGAAACTGGTGAGTGCCGGTAAAAGGGTGTTAACCGGGGAAAGTCTGTTTATGACCGCTTTTACCAATGAGGGGCAGGGTAAGAAAAAAGTAAGTTTTGCAGCGCCGTATACAGGTAAGATCATCCCGATGGACTTGCGGGAACTGGGGGGAACGATCATTGCGCAAAAAGATGCTTTTCTCTGTGCGGCCAAGGGGGTAAGTGTGGGGATCCATTTCCAGCGGAAACTGGGAGTAGGTATTTTCGGAGGGGAGGGTTTTATCATGGAAAAGCTGGAAGGAGATGGGATGGCTTTTTTGCATGCCGGCGGATATATCGTGGAAAAGACATTGAATGCAGGCGAGGTGTTGAAAATTGATACCGGATGTGTGGTGGCTTATACCCCCACAATGCAGTTTGATATTGAATTTGTAAAGGGAGTGAAAAACTTCCTCTTTGGTGGTGAAGGATTATTCTTTGCACGTTTACAAGGACCCGGAAAGGTTTGGATACAATCCTTGCCGATCAGCAGACTGGCCGGTCGTATCGTGGCTTATGGAACTTATAAGCGCAAGGAAGAGGGAAGTGTGCTGGGAGGATTGGGGAATTTGTTTGATGGGAAGGA
>DAORJS010000265.1:0-4026 GCA_035439185.1 Chitinophagaceae bacterium | reverse complement strand
ACCAGGCTTCACAGAGCAGGGCACCGATGGCCGAGGCGTTTTTCATTTTATCATACCCAATCACCTGTGTGTAGGCCACATTGATGAGCAGGTATAAAAGAATCACAATAATAATTCCGATGATAATGCCTTTGGGTATGATCCGGGTCTCTTTTACCTCCCCTCCGAAATTGATGGTTTGCTGGTAACCACCATAGGCAAAACAAACCGGTATCAATGAAATCAAAAATAAAGTAATGGCACTGTTTTTATCCAGTGTGAACAGGGGTGAATTTTCTTCATAACCATGTGGCTCGATCACCACTCCTTTGAAAAGCGCAGCAATCAATACTACCATTAATCCTACTTTAATAATGATGAGTACATTCTGGGTGCGGCTGCTGGTCTTGAGTCCGAACAGGTTCACCACAAAGAACATGGCTACGGCAGTAATGGCCACCATGGTATTAAAGATGATACCACTGGGTTTTCCATAAAGCAGATCGCTCACATAATCCGCGCCAATCAGGGCCACCACGGCCAGTGAAGCGGCATTGCTGATCAGGATAATTGCATTTACCGAAAAACCAACAGAAGGATGATAACATTCTGCAAAAACCTTATAATAACCACCCATGGCTGGCAAACGTTGACCAATTTCGGCATAGGTCAGTGCCCCGCATAGAGCAATCAGTCCGCCGGCCACCCAGAGCAGAAAAAAGATACTGCTGTTTCCGGAAGTAGCAGCTACCGAGGCAGGATTACGGAAGATACCCATACCGATCACCAGGCTTACCACGATCAGGCTGATATCAAGCAGGTTCAGTTTGTTCTTACCACTCATGCCCGGAAGATACAAATAAAAGATTCTACCTTTAACAGCAGTATTACATGAAAAACACACTTTTATTCTTTTTGGCCCTCTTCCCGCTATCAGCGGTATTTGCGCAGCAGGTTACTATCAATGACAGTTCCGCCACCCTGGAAGAAGTACAGGTACGCTCTTTTGAACAAAACCGCAAATCATCACAAACTGCTGTCAATTCCATAGCGATCGAATTCAATAATGGCGACCGCAATAATAAAACAGCGCTCGTCAGCGGATTTAATACCATTGCCGGTGTTAGAATGGAGGAACGTTCACCCGGTAGTTACCGGATCAATATACGTGGCAGTTCCCTGCGTTCCCCCTTTGGTGTACGGAATGTAAAACTGTACTGGAATGATATCCCGATGACCGATCCGGGAGGCAATACCTATTTAAACCAGTTTGCCTATAATAATTTTTCATGGATTGAAATATTCAAGGGTCCTGCGGGAAGTATGTATGGAGCAGGTACCGGCGGGCTGATTCAAATGTATAGTCTTGGCAAATGGCAACCTGGAATAACAGCAGAATACAATATCGGAAGTTTTAACCGGCATACCTTGCTGACATCAGTCAACTTCGGACAAAAAGAAAATAAGAACCAGCTTACCTATGCGCATGACGAAGCAGCCGGATACCGGGAACAATCGGCCATGCGAAGGGATAATTTTTCATGGATCAGTCAGCTGAAAACAAGTGAGCGGCAAAAAATCACCACCGCTGTTTTATACAGCAATCTCTATTACCAGACACCCGGCGCACTGACAGAAACAGAATACAGGAATAATCCAAAGGCTGCCCGGCCTGCCGCCGGAGGTTTCCCTTCGGCCATCAATGCAAAAGCGGCTATTTACCAGCAAAACCTGACAGCCGGATTCACAAACCAATATACATTCAGTAAAAACTGGAGCAATCTGACAACCCTCTATGCCAGTTTCAATCAGGTGAAGAATGCCGCCATCCGGAATTATGAAAGAAGACTGGAACCTTCTACCGGTGGCAGAACCGTATTCAGTTATGAAAAGAAAATAAATCCGGAAAACCAGGTAAAATATACTGTGGGTGCTGAGGTTCAGGCTGGCTGGTTCAATACCAGGGTGAGTAATAACCGGAATGGCCAACCCGACACCGTTCAAACCAATGATGATATCCGTTTTTTAGTCTCTAACTTTTTTATACAGGGCGATTGGATCATAAAAGAAAATTGGTTTATCAATACGGGTATCAGTCTGAATCGTTCCAGTGTTGAATTTTCACGTTTATCGCAGTACCCGGTACTTACCCAGAAAAGAATCTACCGCAATGAACTGGCACCCCGCATATCTATCAGAAGGAATTTCGATAAAGGATTTGCGATGAAAGCAACAGTATCCAGGGGATTTTCGCCGCCTACCATTGCGGAGCTATTACCATCAACCGGTGTCATCAGCACGGAACTGGAAGCTGAGTTTGGATGGAATTATGAATTCACCCTGATGCAATCTCTGCTGAGAAATAAACTCAGACTGGAAGCCACGGGTTTTTATTTCAAACTGAATAATGCACTCGTTCAACGAAGAGATATTTCAGGTGCTGATTTTTTTACCAATGCAGGTAATACAAAACAAAAAGGACTGGAACTCACGGCAGATTATTTCACCAGCTTTCCGGGGAAATGGTTGCAATACTGTATAATCAACGCAGCCCTAACAATGAATCATTTCCGTTATGGAGATTTTGTAAGAGGAACGGTGGATTATTCGGGCAAGATGCTGCCTTCTGTACCTGACCGCAGTTTTAGTTTACTGGCAGATCTTCAATTCAAAAACGGGTTGTACTCCAATACCACCTGGTATGCCGCTTCATCCATCATGCTGAATGATGCGAATACTGCGAAAGCAGCTGCTTATCAGTTATTGGGTTGGCGGATAGGATGGCGGAAGACGATCAGCAAAAAATATAAATGGAATTTCTTTGCCGGTGCCGATAATCTGCTGGATGAAAAATACAGTCTGGGTAATGATATCAATGCGGCAGCCGGCCGCTATTTCAATGCGGCAGCCGGAAGAAACTATTATGCCGGCATTTCCTTTCAATGGATCAAACAGGCAGCACCGGCTGCTCCACCACTAAAATAAGCGCTTCATAACTCAAGGCCTCGATATCAATCGGAGAAGTTTCGTAAAGTGCCAGTCCGTCCCCGGCATGTAATAATCTTCCGGCCACTTCAAAAGCCCCATCGAGTACCAGCATGAATACACCGGCATCGGGAGTTGAGGGATAAAATGCAGCCTCCCCTCTTCCGCTGAATTTGCCAATGGAAATACTAAAAGGCAGGCGATGATCCCCCAGCCATTGCGGAGAAATTTTCAACAAACTGTTTTGAAAAACGTTCACATCAAAATCAGAAGATACTGAAACTGTTCCGGCAGGTAAATCATGTCTGATCCATATTTGTAAAAAATTAATCAGCTCTTCCTTAAAAGGATTGATCAGTTCCAAATGATCCCCTTTGTCCAGCATCAGCAATTGCACCTGTCCGGCAGCCAGGGTGCCTTCATGACCGGCAGAGGTTTTGAAACGGAGTGCCCCGAATACCGGTAACAGGATGATACTGCTTTGCTCTTCCACCTGCATGGTCATCGAACGGCCTCCGTCCAGGGCATCATCATTCAGCACATACATTTTTCCAAATGGCTGCTTATGTTCCTGCTGGTATTGCCCGTAATTGAAAGTATTAAAACTGCGGAACCAGGCGGTTTCATTTAATCCACGGTCTTCTGCCAGAAATATTTTTGCTTTTGCCTGTACCATATCCGATTTCTTTTGGGAGTTAACGTTGAGTATTAGCAGGAATTGTACCGGTTTTGTTAATATGCTTTCCTCATTTTCCACAACGACTTTTTACTTATGATCAATCAGCCAGATGATTGTACCGGGAAAAGCTTAACCGCTGAGAACAAGAGTGGCAGAGGTTTCGCAGAGTTTAAAAAACGAGCTGGCGTCGAACCCCACTAGCCATTCCCCCTCTCTAATATTTCAGCTTCGGGCACTTCAACAGATCCTTCTTCCCCGCCCTGTAAATAATGCCAATGGTGTAGCCCATGTATTTATCTTTTTTGTCTGGATTGGCTGACTGGCTAAAGCCATCGAGATAATCAGTATTAATCAACCGGTAGGTTGCTTCGGCATTCAGCCCC
>DAORJS010000264.1:0-4028 GCA_035439185.1 Chitinophagaceae bacterium | reverse complement strand
TTTTAAGAAGATACTCCACCTTGCAGTTGGTTAAACAAAAAATGGAAACACACTATGCGGGTGTTGATCACAGGTGCCAATGGTTTTTTAGGGCATAGCCTGTCTGCCTTATTATTACAAAAAGGAATTACAGTCGTTGCTACAGGCAATGGCCCCTGCCGTCTGCCTTTTGAGGATTGGAAGCATTTCAATTATCTCCCGATGGATATTACCCATCCGGCTGAATTGCACCAGCAAATTAAAACAGCAAAAGCTGATATCATTGTTCACGCGGCCGCCATGAGCAAACCCGATGACTGTGAGCTCAACCGGGAAAAAGCTTTTGCAGTGAATGTAAAGGGTACAGCTGATCTCCTGGAAGCTGCTGCTTTACAAAAAACATATTTTCTGTTCCTTTCTACCGATTTTATTTTTGATGGTATGAAGGGCATGTATCATGAAGAAGATGAACCAGGTCCGGTGAACTATTATGGTCAAACCAAACTGGAAGCAGAAATGCTGACAAGGCAATACCCTTTTGAGTACAGCATCGCCCGAACCGTTCTGGTCTATGGGAATAATCGTTCCGGCAGGAAAAATATTCTGGGAATGGTGAAAGAGAGGCTGGAAAAGGGAGAGGTTTTTAAAGTGGTGGATGATCAGTTGCGTACTCCTACTTTTATTGAAGACCTATCCCTTGGGATCTGGAAAATGATTGAGCAAAGGTCAACAGGGATATTTCATTTAGCAGGTGAAGAGCAAATGACACCTTATGAGATGGCAGTAAGAACAGCAAGGTTTTTAGGTCTTGATATTAATTTGCTGCAACGGGTAAATGCTTCCACATTTACTGAACCGGCCAAAAGGCCTTTAAAGACCGGCTTTACCATTACAAAAGCAAAAAAGGAACTCGGTTATCAGCCGGTTCCTTTTGAAAGAGGGTTACAAGAGATATTTGCTCAGAAATAGAAACTGATGGCTCCTTTTATAAACAAAGGCGTTCCGGGTGTATAATGAATTTCAGAAACCGGTGCTGCTTCAAAACGCAATCTGGATTCTGTATCAAACTGTGCTTCCCGCCAGTTACGGTTGAGCAGGTTTTCTCCGGATAACATAAAATCAAATTGTTTGATCCGGTAATTAACTACTGCATCCAGTATTAAATAACCCTGGGCCTGAATTGAATTATCTTCATTGGCCGGTCTTTCACCGATCATCCGGTACCGTAATGATGCGCTGAAACCATTTTTTGTTTTGGCAGTTAACCCGCCAATACTGGTGATGGCTGGTGCCAAAGGAATAAAGTCTTCCCCTTTGGCTTCTTCAATGGCCCGGGCACGGGTGAGGTTGAGATCAAGATCGGCAAAAAGCCAGGTATTCAACTGATAACGGGCGGAGAGATCAATTCCCATTCTTCTGGATTTACCACCTGGCTCCACGATGCCTGCATCCCCGACATATACAAATTCCTGAGCAGAGTAAAGATGCCAGAAAGTGGTTTTAAGAATCAGCTTTTTGACCGGTTTTAAAATAAAACCCAGATCAGTGCCGATTACTTTGGGAAGGATATCACGGGCTTGCTGATCCAGTATCACACGGGTATCATTGGAATGAAAACCAATACCATTGTTGAGATAGATCTTTAATTTGGGTGATGGGGTATAACTGAGATTGATTTTCGGACTCACAATACCCTTTGTCTGCCTGGCAAAATCAGTGGCACCCGCCAGTTGATCCCGGTACCTGAAAATGAAATGATCATATCGCAGGGAAGCATTCAGACTAAAGCGGTCACTGAGATCAATATCCTGGTTCACCCAGAAAAATACATTGGTTTCCTTTACATCCCCCTTTTGAATACTATTGAAAAAAGTATTGCGGTTCGCTTTACTCAGTTCAATATCTTTCACATCATCATAACGGAAACCGGAACCGAATTCGGTATTGGCCGTTTTTCCACCCCATTGCCATGGACGGGCTGCAGTGGTGGTATAACCCCAGATATTTCTTTTTTCACGTTGATTGATCATATCGCCATTCACCGGATCATCCAGGAAGAATGTAAAATTGGAATACAGATTGAACTGGTACCGGCTGAAGAAAAGATGATCAGTTGTTTTCCAGTTGCTTTTCCATTGTTTATTAAAACGGGCACTGATATTGGTACGGCTGGTATTGCCACCCTCCGTATTATCAATAGCCCCAAATCTTCCGATCTCTCCGGATTTCACGGCACGGTCAGGGATTTGTCCGGAGGCATTCCATTTACTATCAAATGTACTGGCGCTGATGACGAGCTGGGTTTGTTTGCCCCACCAGGTATTGTATTTTCCCATCCCGTTGAAACGCCTGAATTGTTGCGGACTTTCAAAATAACCATCGGTCCGGTTGTATTCTGATGCCAGATAAATTTGTTCTTTTTTTGCATCGGTGCTCTTATTCAGCAGTTTCATCATTCCGGCTACTCTTTGTGTATTAAAGCGACCGATTTCTGCTTTCAGCATATTTTCATCCAGGAATTCACGGGTATTGAAGTCAACAAAGGCGGATGTTGCCAGATTACCTTTCGTAGCATTATAAGGGCCTTTATCGAATGATATTTTTTCAACGGTCTCAGGAATCAGGAAGTGCAGATCTGCATAACCCTGTCCGTGGGCATGGCTGACCATATTCACAGGAATACCATCCACACTGATGGCAATATCAGTTCCATGATCAATATCAAAACCGCGGAGAAAGATCTGTTCTGCTTTCCCACCGCCTGCATGTTGGGCAATAAACAGACCGGGTACAATCCGCAATACATCCTGTGCGCTGTTAACAGGCCGGAGTTTAATATCCACGGCCCCCAGGGTATTCAGTGCACTGTTTCTTTTACTGTTGATCTTTACTTCAGCCAGTGAAAGACCGCTTTTTTTTAAGCTGATATTGACGGTTGAAAGGAGTGAAGGTTTTACTTCAACAGGTACAATCGCTGTTTTATAACCGATATGGGATACGATTAATTCATATTGCCCAGCCTCAATCGCTGAAAACCAAAACCGGCCAAACATATCGGTATTGTTTCCGGCACCGGCACCAATATTCACGGTGGCACCGTTCAATGGTGTATTTGATTCGGCATCGGCAATTGTGCCCTCAATATTTCCTTTTTGGGCATTCAGATAATGCCCGGTTATAAAGCTGAGGATCAGTACTATTAGTTTACGGTTCATTTTGTTGGGTTTAGTTCCCAGATACGGGATAAAAATACAATTGGTTTTAGATTATCCGGCAGATACGTGATAACAGGTGAAAAAAAAGTTTTGCCGGTTACAATCCAATCAACGGCTGAACCCGTAACTGATGCTGCAACCAGTTACCCCGTCAACTCAGATAAGGGAAATTATTCAACGCTATTACTCATTAAAAAATCAAACATGAAAAAGAAAGTAATTACAGGAGCCCTGCTTGGTATTATTGCAGCAGGTGGCATCCTGATGGCAGCGGATCATATTGATGCGCCCGCTGTTACCGGTCCGGGCAGCATGAGTCCGGGAAATGATATAACAGATATCTATGCCTTTCAAAGTCCTGCTGATAACAGCAAGATGGTATTTGTGATCAATACACAGGGTTTATTGACACCCACGGCATCGGCAACGGCCAGTTTCCCATCCAATGTTTTGTACGAGTTCAATATTGATAATACGGGGGACAATGTGGAAGACCTGGTGATCCAGTGCCTGATCCAGAATGGAAAGATGCGGGTCTATGGACCAGTGGCGGTTGGCACACCTGGATTATCAAGTACGATCAAAACCAATGGTCCTGTAACGGAAGTAATGGTAACCGGATATGGCGCTGCCGCCAATACCGGTAGTAACAGCAACGGCATCCGGGTATTTGCAGGCCCCAGGGATGATCCATTCTTTTTTGACCTGGCGCGGTTCAAGGAAATCATCGGGGGAACACAAAGCAGTTTCCGGAATCCGGGTGTGGATACGTTTGCAGGCACCAATGTCATGTCAATTGTGGTGGAAGTGCCCAAGAGCCTGCTGGGTTCCGCG
>DAORJS010000263.1:0-4045 GCA_035439185.1 Chitinophagaceae bacterium | reverse complement strand
TCAAAAGCTCTTCGGAGTTTGTGGTATGGGATTGACCAACGAAACGATACAATCAAAACTGACAGAGAAATTCGGAGACCAGCTTACGGCCTTCGAAACCACCTACGGTATGCTCAGTTTTGAAGCACCAAAGGAACTCAATCTGAAAGTGCTGAATTTTTTGTACGACGACGATACCCTTCAGTTTCGTTTCCTCACCGACCTGACCGGTTTGCATTATCCGGCTCAAACCGGAAGGGAACTGGCCGTGGTCTATCACCTGCACAATATGTCGGATAATATCCGTATCCGTTTCAAAGTATTTACGGGAATCAATCAGCCTGATATATATACCGCTACCGGATTATTTTCCGCAGCCAACTGGATGGAAAGAGAAACCTATGATTTTTTCGGGATCAATTTTGTAGGACATCCCAATCTGAAAAGAATCCTGAATGTGGATGAAATGGATTATTTCCCGCTTCGGAAAGAGTTTCCGCTGGAGGATCAGACCCGGATTGATAAAGATGATGAGATGTTTGGAAGGGGATAAAAAAGGTATTGTCAGATATCAAATAAATGAAACGAACAGGAAGTGAACACTGAACACGAACATATCAAATTACCGGAAGGCTCGATAGAGAAGACAACGACCACACTTAATCTGGGCCCGACACACCCGGCGACCCACGGTGTGATGCAGAATATCCTGGAACTGGATGGTGAAAGAATCGTTTCCACAGAACAAACCATCGGCTATATCCATCGGGCATTTGAGAAACTCGCTGAAAGAAGACCACTGGCCCAGATCACGACCTTAACGGATCGTTTAAATTACTGTTCTTCTCCCATCAATAATATGGGCTGGCACCTCACCTGCGAAAAACTGCTCGGGGTGAAAACACCCAAAAGAGTAGACTATCTCCGGGTCATCATCATGGAACTCTCCCGTATTTCCGATCACCTGATTTGTAATTCAATTGTGGGAGTGGATGCAGGTGCTTATACAGGCTTCCTCTATGTGATGCAGTACCGCGAACTCATCTATGAAATTTATGAAGAAGTTTGTGGCGCCAGGCTCACCACCAATATCGGCCGGATCGGCGGATTCGAAAGAAACTTCAACGATATCGCTTTTCAGAAGCTGGAGAAATTCCTGAAAGAATATCCCAAAGTGCTGAAAGAATTTGAAAACCTCTTCCAGCGTAACCGCATCTTTATGGATCGTACCGTTGGAACCGGAGCCATCAGTGCAGACCGTGCTTTGAATTACGGTTTCACCGGCCCCAACCTGCGTGCGGCCGGAGTGGATTATGATGTAAGGGTGCATACTCCTTATTCTTCTTATGAAGATTTTCAGTTCAATATACCTGTAGGAACCACCGGCGATAATTATGACCGCTGGCTGGTCCGTAATCAGGAAATGTGGCAGAGCCTGAGCATCATTGAGCAGGCTTACCAGAAAGTACAGGAGTTCAAAGGAGCCGAAGCAGAAGTATATCATGCTGATGTTCCCGAGTATTACCTTCCTGCCAAAGCAGATGTTTACACCAAGATGGAAGCCCTGATCTATCATTTCAAGATCATCATGGGAGAAACAGATATTCCGGCCGGTGAAGTGTATAATTGTGTGGAAGGTGCTAATGGTGAACTCGGTTTTTACCTGATCAGTGACGGAGGCCGTTCTCCTTACCGTTTGCATTTCCGCAGACCCTGCTTTGTATATTATCAGGCATTTGAAGAACTGGTAAAAGGAAGCATGCTCAGTGATGCCATCATGACGATGAGCTCGCTGAACCTGATTGCAGGAGAGCTGGATGCTTAAAAAAGATGTAACCCGGTCCCGGAAAAAAAGGACAGGGATTTAAAGAGCAATAAATGAGTGTACAATTTTCAGAGAAGGCAATGCAGGAAGTACAACGGCTTGTGGGCCGTTATCCTGAGGGCAAACACAAAAGTGCCCTGATCCCGGTATTGCACCTGGCACAGCAGGAATTTGGCGGCTGGCTGAGTACTGAAACCATGGATTATGTGGCAACCGTACTCAACCTGAAACCTATTGAAGTATATGAAGTAGCCACTTTCTACAGCATGTACAACCTCAAACCGGTTGGCAAATACCTGTTTGAAGTTTGCCAGACCGGACCCTGTATGCTCAACGGAAGCGATGATATTGTGGCATACATCTATGAAAAGCTGGGCATCAAACCCGGTGAAACCACCGCCGATGGTTTATTCACCCTCAAAACGGTGGAATGCCTGGGTGCCTGCGGTTATGCACCCATGATGCAGTTGGGGAAGCATTACCGGGAACACCTGACTAAAGAAAAAGTGGATGCGGTAGTAGCCGAGTGCAGAAATACAGCAGCTACCCAAAACTGATCAGTGAAAAAGATTGTACTCATAGTTCTTTTATTTCAGGCCCTGTTAACAGGGGCACAAACGGATGAAGAGAAACTGACGGCTACTGTAAAAGAGTTTCACCAGATGCTGGTAAAGGGAAACACAGGTTCCATCAACCAGCAAACTGATAAAGCCCTGAGCTATGGACACAGCAACGGCTGGGTGGAGACAAAAGCAGAAATAATCAGTAACCTGGAAACAGGCTACACAAAATATTTCAGCATTCAGGAAGATAGTCTGACCGTACAGCTCAACGGGAATATGGCGAATGTGAGGTTTGTGGGTGATTATAATGTGGCATTGAAAGGCGGAGCACCCGTTACTTATCACCTGAAAGTGCTGGAAGTATGGGTGAGAAAAGGAAAGCGGTGGATATTATTTGCGAGACAGGCTCTAAAAGCCCCCAACCCCTAAAGGGGAGAAGGGCTGACCAGACCAAATAAGAAGTTTTTAAATTAAGGAATCTAAAAGCCCCTTTTGGGGTTTGGGGTATATGGGACGAAAATTATTATTAGACAAAGCGCATGTAGACGGAATCCGCTACTACGATGTATACCGCCGCGAAGGTGGCTACCGCAGCGTGGAAAAGGCTCTGAAAACAATGAGCCCGGATGCCGTTACGGAAGAAGTGAAAAAGAGCGGTCTGCGTGGTCGTGGTGGTGCAGGTTTTCCTACCGGTATGAAATGGAGCTTTCTGGCCAAACCGGAAGCTGTACCCCGTTACCTGGTAGTAAATGCCGATGAATCAGAACCGGGTACTTTCAAAGACCGGTACCTGATGGAATTCATTCCGCACCTGCTGATTGAAGGAATGATCACATCCTCTTATGCGCTTGGTTCCAATCGCTCTTACATTTATATCAGAGGCGAATATGCCTGGATCGTTGATATACTCGAACAGGCCATCACAGAAGCAAAGAATAATGGCTGGTTAGGAAAGAATATCCTCGGCAGTGGTTTTGATTGTGAGATTTATGTACAACGTGGTGCCGGTGCTTATATCTGTGGTGAAGAGACTGCATTACTCGAATCACTCGAAGGAAAAAGAGGGAATCCAAGAATAAAACCTCCCTTCCCGGCTGTAAAAGGATTGTGGGATTGCCCGACCGTGGTGAATAATGTGGAAACCATTGCTGCGGTTGTACCCATCGTGAATGAAGGGGGAGAAGAATATGCCAAAATCGGTATCGGTAAATCTACCGGCACCAAACTGATCTCTGCCTGCGGTAATATTAAAAAGCAGGGAGTGTATGAGATCGACATGACGATCTCCGTTGAAGAATTTATTTACAGTGATGAATATTGTGGCGGTATCGCCAATGGAAAAAGATTAAAAGCCTGTATCCCCGGTGGATCGTCTGTTCCCATTCTTCCGGCTAATCTGCTGCTGAAAACAGCCAAGGGTGAAACCCGGATGATGACTTATGAGAGTCTGGCAGATGGTGGATTTGCCACCGGTTCCATGATGGGATCAGGTGGTTTTATTGTATTGGATGAAACACAATGTGTGGTGAAGCATACGTACACACTGGCCCGATTCTACCGGCATGAGAGCTGCGGACAATGTTCGCCCTGTCGTGAAGGAACCGGTTGGATGGAGAAGATCCTGTTGAATATTGAAAAGGGAAAAGGGAAGATGAGTGATATTGATCTGCTCTGGGAT
>DAORJS010000262.1:0-4052 GCA_035439185.1 Chitinophagaceae bacterium | reverse complement strand
CCGCATTATAAAATAGCAGTGCCGCCCGGAGGCGGCACTGCTGGCTATTGTCAGAATCTTTGGCGATCATTTCCCCTGCCAGGTCCACGATCCCGGTCATTGTCATCATGACCATCTCTTTCATACCAGTCATCATCATCCCTTTCAAAGCGGCCGAATCCTTTTATTTCTTTGATCCGGACATCACCAGAACGGTTGATAAGGATCCTGATATCATTCCTTTTCAGGAAAAAGGAACTGGAGCTGACCATTTTCTCCCGCTGCTGGTAATAACCACGGCGCATTTCAAACACCTGCACGGAGTGATATCCTTTCGACAGGTTACGGAGGCTGATCTGGCTGTTATTGGTGAAGAAAGCCTTTCCATCGATCACTACTTTGTAGTTGCTCATGCTTGTGAGTGTAACCACAGGCCTGGGATCGGCCGCCAGTAAGGCGAAGGAAAGAAACAGGCCGCTTAAGAGTGTAAACATCTTTTTCATAGTACGTTCAATTTAATTGTACTGTCCGGCATCCCGGGCGATGACTGGACTGATTTGTTTGTTGCCCGGTTACTGGTATATTTTCAAACAGGATGCCAGTATGCCAATTCCGGTAAAATAAATTGTTAATGGATGAAAGCTGCTTGAAACGGTTGCTACATCAGCAAACTGCATTATAAAAGATTGTCTTAAATCTGCTTTAAGACCGCTGGTTTTTTCATCAGCTTTTTTTGATTGGAAGTAGCTGGCAATCCTTTCCTGAGAGCGGTGAAAGAAAGATGTTGTCTCCAGAATATCTATAGATCTTTCTGAAGGATCACAAAATGAAAGGGAATCCGGACTGATTCATAGGAGGGAGCTGTATATGATTCAGTTTGTCCGGTATCATAATATCCACGACGCAGGTACCAGTCAATTAATTCTTTTCGCAAATGGATTACCCGCATAACAATGGAATGGCAACCGAGTTGCCGGGCCTGATCTTCTGCCGCTAGCATTAATTGTTTACCGGTTCCCTTGGCCTGCAGCTCGGGATTCACACTCAGCATACCCAGGTATAATTGATTCCCCCTTTTTTCAAGAAAGACCGAACCCTCTGTTTCCTGTTTTTCATTGACGGATTGCAAAAAAATAACACCTGGCTTTTGCATCAGGGATTCCAGATCAGGCAGGAGAATACGCGACTCACCTGCAATAATATCCGCTTCTGTTGTCCAGCCTTTTTTAGACTGATCTCCCCGGTAAGCACTGTTGATCAGTTTAACCAGAACCGGAGCATCTGCCAGTTGAGCAATGATAATGGGCATGCCACAAAGGTAAGCAGCACTTTGAAAGTAAATCGCTGGTTCACATCAGAGATTTGTCCGGATGGTCTCCTCCAGCATTTCCGGAAACCCTTCACTGAGCAGGACAATATTTCCACTGCGGTTAATCAGGATATAGAGCGGAACAGCCTGGAGTGAAAAATCATTTTTCATCTGTTCATTTCCCATGGCCATTTTAAAACCGGGTTTGAATTTTTCAACCAGTTGCCTGGCTGTTTTCAGGTGTTCGGTCTGGTGAATAATACCAATGACTTCAAGCCCCGATGATTTATATTTTTCATACAAGGCTTTAACCTTTGGCATGGATTCAATACAGGGGCCACACCAAACCTCCCAAAAATCCAGTAATACCAGTTTGCCTTTCAGGTCATCGGAGAGGAGGGTGCTGCCATCAAATCCTGTCAGATTAAATACGGGTACTTGTTTGCCCTGTAAGGCCAGTTGTTTTTTATTGGCAGGTTTTTCTTCCTCTTTGTAGCCGGCAGGATATCTTTCCATAGAAAAGTCATACGCCATTCCGGCTGCATTGATCTGAATTTCCGAATTGCTGAAGAACAGATCCTGCACTTTACCCAGTGTTTCCTGGTGTTGCCTGCAAGCCACGGGTAAATAACTTTTTTTACTGATGGTCAGTTCTTTCGATCTTTTGGTGACATCATATCGGGTGATATCGGGGAGCAATATTCTCAGATAATAAAACTGATCGTCTTCCCGCAACTGAAAGCCTGTGGCGGTACTGGTATCTATGCGGATCATATCCTTCCAGATCAGCCGACCACCCGGATAGCCCATAATGGCATCCAATATTTCAGGGTTACTGTATTTTACAAACTCTTTTTTCTGATGATCAATAAAAAAGCTGTATTGGCCATCATAAATACTGGCAGATTGATTTTCCTCCGGTACTGCATAAAAGCGAAACCCAAAAATCCGGTCTGCAGGATCCACCGTCGCATTTACCCAACCCTTCATCGTTCTGATATGCCCCGTGACCAGGGTATCATGCCTTGTTGTAAATGCCCGGTAATGTTTGATTGTCTCTTGAGCCTGCAAAATCTTTGAAATCAAACCGGCTGGCTGCTGTGATCCGGCAACCAGATGAAAACCCAGCAATAAAATGAATAGTGCATTTCGCATAGCCATTATTTAAATACAAATTACGAAAGATTTCGTTATTTGAGAAAATGCCAGCTTTTTCAAGCGGTATGGTAATAAATTATGATAGTAAGGAGAGGTTGTGAAGAGGAGCGATTAACTACTGGCAAACATAACCACCATCTGCACTCAGCAGACTGCCGGTTACAAATGAACTTTCGTCTGATAACAGAAAAGCGACAGCTGCTGCAATCTCTTCGGGTTTACCGATCCGGCCTGCGGGCTGTATTGTATTCAGGTCTGACATTATCTTCTTTGTTTCCTGTCCGCTGATCCGGGCATAATGATCAACCGCTTTATCCAACAGGGGAGTATCAATAGTACCCGGACAAATACAATTCACCCGGATATGAAAAGGCGCATAATCAATAGCTGTGCTTTTCGTCAGTTGGGCCACGGCCCCCTTGGTCATTCCATAAACAGAACTGCTGGCCTTGCCCACAAAACTCTGATCCGATCCCATCAGGACAATACTTCCTTTTTGTTGTTTTCGCATATGAGGAAGAACGGCTTGTAAGATAAAATAGGTTCCTTTTATATTAATATCCACCAAACGGTCAAGCGCCTCATCGCTGGTTTGTTCAATTGTTGCAAACAAATGCACCCCTGCATTGGCAAATAATAGATCAATCTTTCCTTCGGTATCCACGATCTGCTGAACGGCCTGCCTGATCGCCTGCCGGTCACGCATATCACAATGAATAAACTGACCATACGGATCTTCCTGCTCCTGAATATCAAGATTGTAAACCTTGCAGCCTTTTTGATGCATCAGTAAACGGGTGGCTTTTCCAATCCCGGATGAAGCACCGGTGATGATAAGGACGGGGTGGTTGGTAAGCATGCAGTATGTTTCTGGCCGGAAGTTAGCAAATTCGGGCAAGCTATACCGGACTCCCCGGGGGCTTAGCACCCTTTTTTCAGGTCAGGACAGAGCATCCGGCTGGCCTAAAAACCGTACCTTTGCACCTCTTGAAAAATCCTGCCGGTTGGCAGGCAGGGAGGCATCAAACACATGAAGAATATTCGTAATTTTTGTATCATCGCGCACATTGATCATGGTAAATCAACCCTGGCCGACAGGCTATTACAAAGTACCGGTACCATTACAGACCGGGATATGATGGACCAGGTACTGGATGATATGGATCTGGAAAGAGAAAAAGGGATTACCATTAAAAGCCATGCAATCCAGATCAACTATAAACACAAGGACGGACAGGAATATATCCTGAATCTGATCGATACACCCGGCCACGTTGACTTTAGTTATGAAGTGAGCAGGGCCCTCGCTGCCTGTGAAGGATGTCTCTTATTAGTGGATGCGACACAAGGTATTCAGGCGCAGACTATCAGTAATTTATACCTGGCAATTGACAATGATCTTGAGATCATTCCCGTGATCAACAAGATTGATATGGACGGTGCGATGATTGAAGAAGTGGAGGATCAGATTGTGGATCTGATCGGTTGCAAGCGGGAAGAAATCCTGCACGCCAGTGGTCGAACCGGACTGGGTGTGGACAAGGTTCTGGAAGCAATTGTGGATAGAATTCCGGCTCCCAAAGGGGATCCGGAAGCACCCTTACAG
>DAORJS010000261.1:0-4064 GCA_035439185.1 Chitinophagaceae bacterium | reverse complement strand
ACTCCTCCGATCGGCAATCCATACCCACTGTGTGCGTCGGGCATTAAGGCCCCGGCCACACTGATGGGTAATTTAGCAGCCTGATACATCTGGTGCATGGCGCCTTCTTCAATATGCTCCTGTCCGAACACATTGAATTGTATTCCCTGCTGATTCAAGGAGAGTTCTGCATTTTCTGATATTGGTTTTGGTATTAGTTTTTCCGCGATTAATGCCAACACCGCATCGCCCATATATTCTACCGGACTAGCCAGTACTTTCTTTAATAATTCCATCACATCCTCCTTTGACTGGTGTTTATATTCTTTTTGCACCAGGTTCATGACAATACTGATCACCGGTCCTTCCGGATATCCGATTGCCCTGAGTTCTTTTCCTTCGATTCTTAATTTTTTCATGCCATTTTTTTTTGAAAGTCAGACCATCATCAACTGATGGCCTGACTATATTATTTCGGTGTAACAAAGATCTGTTTTAACTGGCTCAGCAGATCTCCACTTCCATTTACACTGATATTGCTGATTTTCTCTGCGATCTTTTCCACGTATTCCATTTCCTTCAGTTTCCACAACATCGCATTTTCTTCCATCAGTTTTGCTGTATTCAGCAGGCTTCGGGTGCTGGCTGTTTCTTCCCGGCGCATGATACTGTTGGCCTGTGCTTTTTTCTCTGCCACCAGTACCTGGTTCATGATCTCCTTGATATCTCCCGGCAGGATGATATCCCGGATACCAAAGCCGTTCAGCGTTACACCCAGTGATTCAGCTTTCTCCCGGATCTGCTGCAATACAAAAGGAGCCAGGCTTTCTTTTTTCTCCAGCAGTTCATCAAAGCTATACACAGCAATATACTCCCGGAGCGCCAGCTGAACGGCAACATACAACTGCTTGTCGTACTCCTTATTCTCTACGAGTGCTTTCACAATATCAGTTACCTGGTACTGCAACCAGGCATTCAACCGCAATGCGGCTTTATCCCTGGTCAGGATTTCCTGTCCGTTTACTTCCAGCTGCAGCTTTCTCATATCCGTTTTTGCAACCTGGATGGATACCTGGTTCTTCCACCAGTAATAAATTCCTGGTTCCAGCAATCCGACCATTTTAGCATCCATGAACAATACCCCTTTTTCGTTGCTCTGCACTTCAGTGCTCCGTACCCAGTTGTTCAATGGCGCTTTAGACAAGGTTGTCCGGTCAATAGACAAATCAATTTCCACCTGACTGATATCAGCCCGGATAAATTCATTTTTGACCACAGATTTCCAGAAAGCGTACCGGCCGGCGCTCAATACCTGTTTCAAAAGGCCATTCTCGTACTGCAGTACGATCTCGTTCTCTTTCACTTCGATCACCTGCAGGATTTCTGCCAGTGACTGATCCTGCAAAAGGATATTCAGTTCAACCGGAGCTACAAACTGTTTGGTGATATCATATACAAATACGTCTTCATTTTTCCAGAACCAGTAGTTTCCGGCCAGGAGCATTTTTTTGTAAGCTCCGTTTTTGAAAACAAGGGCCACCTGCCATTCGTTAACCTTTACTTTTTTCATATTTTTTTGTTTTGGG
This sequence comes from Chitinophagaceae bacterium, assembly GCA_035439185.1. Classification (GTDB taxonomy): domain Bacteria; phylum Bacteroidota; class Bacteroidia; order Chitinophagales; family Chitinophagaceae; genus JJ008. Next base: position 2,499 of record DAORJS010000261.1, on the reverse strand, counting down.
CCGCAGTAAGAGCAGACCATGATCTGTCTACTGCAGCAGGTGATTTAAATAAATAAAAGCCGATGCGGTCTGCCATCCATTCAGTACGGAGGCCGATTTCCACCCTGTTGGTTCAGTCAGTTTGATTTCTGATCCTGAAAGCTGATAGCCCTCATTCATTGACATCAAAGTGAATTCACGTTCATAGGCGCTATACAGGCCTGCAGGTAATGAGCGGATTGTACAGATCTGGTTTAATTTTCAAAATCAGACCATTACCAGCAGACAGCAGCGGCTTTTTATTGGTCACCATTTGAGAAGTGGTGTACTTCTTTGCTTGTTAGCAGGATCCACCGCCCTGTGCGTTTACCATTTTCGCCATACTTCTATCATAGAAGCAGCGGGGCTCGAACCCGCAATCGTCTGTTGCTCTGCCACTGAGCTACCGGGTATGAACCGGATGGGAGTTGAACCCATGTCCCACAGATTATGGAGGGTCAATCATATTATTGCAACAGCATACAGCCGGTTACTACCGCTGCACTTCAGTGCGTCGATACACTGATCCGGTTTGCATTCAATACGAATTGATCCTTCTTGCCGTTAAGCAAGCTTTTGTGCTGAATTATATTCAGCTGTATTTTAAAGAACTTAATTCATCAATGCATCTCCCAGCCGGAATCCGATTACTTCTGTCGTTTTTACTGTATGTTGCTGTTCCTCCGGGTTTGCGATTTCGGCAATCGTCATAGGTGCTGTGATTGTTTTGTCATACCCCAAATGAGTACTTAGTTGCTTTGCTTTTTCTATTCCAAGTTTTCCGAATTCATAGCGGGCGATTAACCTCCCTTTCCTGAGCAAGGCACTGTCAACCGTTGTCAAGGCATTATTAAACGTACAGATCAATTGCACATTCAGGAAATCGGCCATGAGCCCATCTGAAATATTCTGCAAATTAGAAACGGAAGAGCTGCTGTTATGCCTCCTGTCCATAATAATATTCTCTGCATCCTCGATAATCAGCACTGAGTTAGGATTATCAATCAGCAGTTCAATAAAATCAGGATTCATCAGGTTACCTGCTACAGATGGCGAAAGAAACAGTACTTTTTTCCGGATCTTACCTACCAGGTATCTCAGGTAGGTTGTCTTTCCTGTTCCCGGCAAACCATGCAGCAGTACTATTCCTTTATCATTCTTTTGCCCAATCCTTTTCCGAATCAAGGCATCCACTTCCCTGAAATCATCTTCATAAAAAAGATCCAGGTTCAGTTTCGTCCTTTTAATTTCCATCGCCTTTAACTCCAGCGAATTTCTATTCTGAACGATCATGTTGATCTCCAGTGGCTGTCTGCGCTGCCTCACTCTGAAACGGGTGACCAGTTCTGTGATTTCCTGGACCAGTGTTTCATTTTTCCCATCATGATAAAATTCACAATAGTTGTCATCAAACTCAACGATGCAGTGATTGTCCAGCTCCAGTACTGTTCTGTCGAACTGGAATTTTTTTGATTTCCGTTTATACCATTTGTATTGGTGCAAACGGCTGATTCTTCCGGCGAACTGTTCCCTGAATAATCCAAAGGCCTTTTCTCCATCAATCTGATTGATATAATTGACGCAGGGCAATTGATTAAAACAATACAGGTAGAGCATTTTTGCATCCAGAAAAACATCGTCAAATACATTATTTGCATTGATGACCTTTTGATTATATAAATTGTCCATTTTCTTGCTTTAGCAGTTATGTTTATTTTTTTTAAGTGATACTGTTCACTGCACCACTTTATTCGCGCAACTGGAACTGGCAAAAGCCTCTGGTTTGGCCCGGAAAGCAAAGCCCATTCCCAATATATAACCCATGGCATCTTTCAAAGCATCATTACTCTTAAAGGCCGGATTGGTATTGATATCGGCATGCAATTCCATATCCACCTGATAGCGGCTGAAAATATTGCAAAGTCCATAGGCTGTTTCAATACTCTTCTGTACTTCCTTCAACATCCTTTCCCTGATGGTCATCCGCTGGCGGGAGATTTCTTTATGTACATACATAAAGCCTCCTTTTCCTTTCCGGATAAAAACGATCACGGTGGCGAATTCGGTTACTCGTCCTTTTACCTGGCTATCGGTACCGATGCAGACCTTCAGTTCATAACCAGCGGCTCTTTCCTGCATCAATACACGGTTTACTTCTTCGGCAATGGGTTCATTAACCGGCTGACCGTTCCATCTTTTCCATTGTTGCTCCTGTTCCATTTTACTACCATTTAAATATTTTCTTCCTTGTGGTGCCCCGTGGAATTGAACCACGATCTCCGGGATTTCACTCCGGTGCATATATCCATTCTGCCAAAGCACCTTTTGTTTATGACAAATACTGGCTGATCATCATTTTCTCATCTCCGAATTGTATTTGCCATAATAAATTACCAAATCTCCCAGTGGTTGACTCCGGGGCTCGAACCCTGTTCTTCCGTTGCACAGACGGATGCTTTACCAAATAAGCTAAAGCCAACA
>DAORJS010000260.1:0-4102 GCA_035439185.1 Chitinophagaceae bacterium | reverse complement strand
ACGGCCCATATCCGTTTATGGGATGGGTTTGATATAGAATTTGTCGGGGCCAGAAAAGAGAGTTACCAGCGGGATTCCAGGAAGCCGGCCGTTGAACCAGGTTCAATCAAGGATGATCAGGACCGTCGTGATTTTACCATCAATGCCCTGGCAATAAGTCTGAACCAGGCTGATTTTGGCCAGTTGATTGATCCTTTTGAAGGACTAAAAGATCTGGAAGCAAAAATCATTCGTACCCCGCTGGCACCGGTGCAAACTTTTAGTGATGATCCGCTCAGGATGATGCGGGCGATCCGTTTTGCCAGTCAGCTGGGATTCACCATTGAAGAAAATACCTGGCAGGGAATCAGAGATACGGCATCCAGGATCAGTATCATTTCTCAGGAAAGAATCACGGATGAATTGAATAAAATTATTCTTTCCCCCAAGCCTTCTGTTGGATTTGATTTATTATACCGCTCAGGACTCCTGCGGATCATTTTCCCGCAAATGGTGGATCTGGCCGGAGCTGAATATAAAGACGGTCATGGTCACAAGGATAATTTCTATCATACCCTGCAGGTGCTGGATAATTTATCAGTACACAGCACTGATCTTTGGTTAAGATGGGCAGCTGTTCTGCACGATATTGCCAAACCGGCCACAAAAAAATTTGAAGAAGGTCATGGCTGGACCTTTCATGGTCATGAAGTAGTAGGGGGAAGGATGGTCCCCAAAATTTTTGGAAAGCTGAAGCTGCCAACGCATGAGGAAATGCGATTCGTAAGGAAGATGGTGGAATTGCACCTGCGGCCGATCAGTCTGACCAAAGAAAATATAACAGACTCCGCAATCCGCCGTTTGCTTTTTGATGCTGGTGATGATTTTGATTCACTGATGATGTTATGTGAAGCAGATATCACGTCTAAAAACAAGCAAAAAGTGAAGCGGTACCTGGAGAATTTTCAACTGGTACGGCAACGCTGCAGGGATGTGGAAGAAAAGGATCATGTCAGGAACTGGCAGCCACCGATCAGCGGGGAACTCATTATGGAAACCTTTGGGCTACCTCCATCAAAACCTGTTGGTATTATCAAGGATGCACTGAAGGATGCCATGCTGGACGGGGTTATTCCCAACAATTACGAAGCTGCATTTGATTTTATGCTATCCAAAGCTGCGGAATTAGGACTTCAGCCGAAAGCGTAGTCAAAGAAAGTTTAACAGATCACCGGGACTTGTATTATTCGTGTTTTTAGGTTTGAACGCTTAATTTTGTGACATGGCAATTTTAAAATTCAGGGTCTATTTCGAGGAGGACGAAAGTGTTTACCGGGATGTCGTGATTCGTCATACCCAAAATTTCAGGGACCTGCATGATACCATATTGAAAGGGTTTGAGTTTGATAATAAACATAAAGCCACTTTTTACCGCAGCAATGATCATTGGCAGCGGGGGAGAGAGATATCATTGGAGCAATACGAGAAAGAATACAAAGCGCCACCATTGCTGATGGCGGAAACTACAATCGGGTCCGAGATCCGTGATCCCAACCAGCGTTTCATCTACCAGTATGATTTTAATAAGAACTGGACCTTTCTGGTGGAACTGATCAATGTGTCCAAAGAAGAAAACCCCAAAGTGATTTATCCCTCCGTTTCCCGTTCAGAAGGGATTGGTCCGAGTCAGTATGGTACCAAGGGATTATTGGGTGAGAAATTTGCCGATGTGGAAGAGAAGTATGATCTCACACAGGCCGGTGAAGGATTTGGTGTAAAAGATGATGAGGGGGAAGATGTAAGTATGGGAGAAGAATCAGCGGAGGGAGGGGAGGAGGAAGTTTGAGAGCAGTCGATAGTCACCCCCAACCCCTAAAGGGGAGAAAGAAGTAGGGAGTCGAGAGTCATGAGTTGGGAGCTCAAAGATTGGATCTTCTATTTATAATGTCGAGTAAAACTCTATTAATATGCCGGGGTTGACCCGGCAGCTTTTTTTAAGATGGGGCAGGAATCAGCGAAATCAGTGATTATTATCTGCGGGCCGACCGCTGTTGGCAAAACAGCCGTGGCTATCGCGCTGGCTCAAAAATTAAAATGCTCCATTATCTCGGCTGATAGCCGCCAGTGTTACAAAGAACTCAATATCGGCGTAGCCCGCCCTTCGAAACAAGAGCTGAAGCAGGTACCACACTATTTTATTGGATCCCATTCCATTCAGGATGAAGTAACGGCAGCAGGATTTGAACAATATGCCCTTGATAGAACCAGGCTACTGCATCAGTCAAACAATCAAGTTGTAATGGTTGGGGGAACCGGCTTGTATATCCGTGCTTTTTGTGAGGGATTGGATGAAATACCTGAGATCGATCCTGATATCCGTTCGGGAATTATTGAGAAGTACGAGGCAAACGGTATCACCTGGTTACAGGATCAGCTAAAGGAAAAAGATCCTGATTTTTATGAAATCGGTGAAATGCAAAATCCACAACGGATGATGCGGGCGCTGGAAGTGGTAGAAAGTACAGGGCAGTCCATTCTTCAATTTCAAAAAGGAACTAAAGCCAGTAGAGAATTCAATATTCTCAAAATAGGATTGGAACTGCCCCGCGAAGAGTTAGTGAATAGAATCAACACCCGTGTGGATGAAATGATGAAAGCAGGATTGCTGGAGGAGGTCCGTACATTACTGCCTTTCAAAAAACTCAACGCTTTGCAGACAGTAGGATATTCAGAATTGTTTGATCATTTACAGGGTCTTTGCACACTGGAAAATGCAGTGGAGCAAATAAAAATTCATACCCGGCAATATGCAAAAAGACAAATGACCTGGTTTAAAAGAGATACTGCTATCTCATGGTTTCATCCTGAGAATCTGCAAGGGATGGAAGACCGGCTGAGCAGTCAATTGACGACCTGAATTATTCTGTCCTTAGTATTTTTTCCATGTTACGGCCCTTGGCCAGTTCATCTACCAGTTTATCGAGATACCTGACCTTTTGTGTTAAGGGGTTTTGGATTTCCTCCACCCGGTAACCACAAATCAATCCGGTGATGAGTCTTGCGTTGGGGTGAATTTTTGCTTTCTTGAAAAATTCCTCAAAGCTGACTTTATCCCGGATTAATAGTTCCAATTGTTTATTAGTATAACCGGTCAGCCAGCTGATTACCTGATGCAATTCTTCTTTTGTCCTCCCTTTTTTTTCCACTTTTACAATATAATGCGGATACACGGAGGCGAAACTCATTTTGGCTATCCGTTCGTCATGTGCACTCGTATCTTTCATATATTTTAATCCGGGTTTAATAAACGGGTTATCGTAGTATTAAAAAGTAAATCAATCCCCAAACAGCCATAAAGAATATTCCGATGTAGAAATTTGAAAGCTGATGTTTCAAATCTTTTTTAATCAATAAGTGATATAATGCCCAACTGAGAAAAACAGCTATTAAGGCGATTGGTATGAATAATCTCAGCATCATTAAGTTTTTAGAAACCTTTTTTATCGTCCTTCTTCTCCATAGGCTTCTCAGCGTTTTTCACATATTTATCCAGCCAGCTTAATTGTTCGCTAAGCAGGTGCAGGAGGTTTTCTCTGCCCTGGTAGCCATGACTTTCATACGGGAGACTCAGGTATTTAACGGTGCCGCCATGACCTTTGATGGCATTGTACATTCGTTCGCTCTGGATGGGGAAAGTGCCGGTATTATTATCCATATCTCCATGGACCAGCATGATCGGTGTTTTGATTTTGTCAGCATAGCTGAAAGGGCTCATTTTATTATACAATTCCGGATCCTGCCAGTAAGTACGGTCCTCGTTCTGAAAGCCAAAAGGGGTGAGGGTACGGTTATAAGCACCACTGCGGGCAATACCAGCTTTAAAAAGGTTGGTATGTGCCAGCAGGTTGGCTGTCATAAAAGCACCGTAACTGTGACCGGAAACAGCCATACGGTTGCGGTCACCAACACCCAGGGAATCCAAAGCGTTAATCGCAGCTTCAGCATTCATCGTCAGCTGTTCAATAAAATTGTCATTCGGTTTTTTATCTTTTCCGGTTGCTACAATGGGCATTTCCGCATTATTTAATACGGCATAACCCTGGGTTACATACATCACAGGTGA
>DAORJS010000259.1:0-4136 GCA_035439185.1 Chitinophagaceae bacterium | reverse complement strand
GTAAAATACATTATTATGAAAAAGTTACTGATACTGCTGACACTGGTTATTCACAGCACCTGTTTTTCACAATCACAGGAAGCCAAGCAACTCCTTCTGAATGTAGAAAAACTGGCTCAGCTAAAACTCATGCTCTCGCATATGAAGACAGGTTACCAGATTCTGGAGAAGGGCTATACCTCAATCAAAAATATTTCTCAGGGCAATTTCAACCTGCACCGGGATTTCCTGGACGGATTGTTACAGGTCAGTCCTGCTGTAAAGCAATACAGTAAGGTTGCGGACATTATCAGGGTTCAATTGAAACTGGTGAAAGAAAGTAAAGCTGCACTCGCAGAATTCCGGGGCACCAAACAATTTACGATAACTGAAATCGAGTACCTGGGAAATGTATATGCCAACCTGCTGAAAGAATGTCTGAAAACACTGGATGAACTGGCTATGGTGGTCACGGCAGGTAAACTTCGTATGAGTGATGATGAACGGCTGCAGGCTATTGACAAAATATATGATGAGGTGATGGAGCAATATACTTTCCTGAATGAATTCAATAACGGCACCGCTATCCTCTCTCTGCAACGAGAAAAGGAGAAGATGGATATTGATTTAATGAGAAAGGTCCACGGTTTAAAATGAAACTATGAGAGTATTTGTGAGATTGATTTGTGTGTTGGTGGTTTTATTATTGCCTTCTGTGGCGGATGCCCAGATCGCCACCCGTATACGTTCCATGCACGAAGTGCTGGAACAACTTTATGACGATATGATGCCTTTGTGCAGCCGTTTAATAGGTGTTGGAAGGGGTATTGCCGGTTTTGCTGCCACCTGGTATATTGCCACCAGAGTATGGGGGCATATTGCCCGTGCGGAGGCTATTGATTTTTATCCACTGTTCCGGCCCTTTGTGCTGGGTTTTGCTATTTTGATTTTCCCTTCCGTTATCCAACTCATCAACCAGTTGATGAAACCCACCGTTACCGGTACTGCCCAGATGGTAAAAGATTCCGATGCAGCCGTAGCGCAATTGTTAAAGATGAAGGAGGATGCCATCAAAACAACAGCCTATTGGCAGATGTATGTGGGTGAGACCGGAAGGGGCGACCGGGATAAATGGTATAAGTATCATTACGGAGATAAAAAAGAAGGATGGCTGAAAAGTATCGGCAATAATATCCGCTTTGCTTTTGACAAATTTGGCTATAACCTCCGTAACCAGATCAAACAATGGATGGCAGAAGTATTAAAGGTATTATTTGAGGCCGCTGCTCTTTGCATCAATACCATCCGCACTTTTTATATGATCGTTCTGGCGATCCTTGGCCCGTTGGTATTTGGTATAGCGGTCTTTGATGGCTTTCAGCATACCCTCACCGTATGGATCGCCCGTTATCTGAATATATTCTTGTGGCTGCCGGTTGCCAACATCTTCGGTGGCATCATGGGTAAGATCCAGGAGAATATGCTCAAAGAAGATCTGCAGCAGATCGCCACTAATGGTGATACGTTTTTCTCTACCACCGATACGGCTTACCTGATATTTATGATCATCGGGATCATTGGTTATTTCACAGTCCCCTCCGTGGCAAACTATATCATCCATGCAGGTGGTAATAATGCCCTGCTGCAAAAAGTAACCAACATCATGAGCACTTCTGTCCGCAATACCGCCAGCGGATCAGCGTCGATGACAAAGGATGCTATGGGTGCTGCATATAACCGGTTGGCTAATAGTATGGCTGACAGCAGCGCCTCCGGTGGATATTTCAAAGATAAAATTGAAGGAAAGTAAATGTTCAGAACAACTAAAAATATAGACACCGCATTCCGGCAGGTAAGGCTTTTTTCCATTGGAGTCTTGGTTGTTTGCCTGATACTGACTTTGTTCATCAGTTACAAAAGTTACCAGTTAGCGAGTCAGTCGCAGCAAAAGATATTCATCCTGGCGAATGGAAAGGCCCTGGAAGCTTATGCCGCTGACCGGAAGGATAATATACCGGTAGAGGCCCGTGATCATGTAAAGATGTTCCATCACTATTTCTTTACGATGGATCCGGATGATAAGGTGATCAGCAATAATCTCACCAAGGCGCTTTACCTCGCCGATGGTTCTGCCAAACAGCAATATGACAACCTGAAAGAAAATGGGTTTTACACGAACCTGATTTCGGGAAATATCAGCCAGGAGATACAGGCGGACAGTATCATCATCAACACCAATGATTACCCGTACTATTTCCGGTACAAGGGGCTGCAGAAGATTATCAGGCCCACCACCATCGTCACACGAAGCCTGATAACGGAAGGATACCTGAGAAATGTTTCCCGTTCAGATAATAATGCCCATGGGTTTTTGATCGAGCGGTGGAAAACGCTGGAGAATGCTGACCTAAAAGTTGAAAACCGGCAATGATGTTTTGGAAACGAAAAAGAAAGGAACCCAATGAAAATCCGCTGCAGGACAAACTGGCCCGAAAAATTGCCGGTGGTTTTGTACTGGTGCAGACCAAATTCAGTGATATGATGAATAAACGATTTGAGAATATGCCGGCCCGGCGGTTAAAGATTTTCCTGATTGCCTTCTGTGTTTTCAGCGGAGGGCTGAGTCTGTATTTTTTTGTTTCTGCAATAGTAGCTAAACCCAGACCGGCTTTTAAGATCGACCAGGTAAAAGTGCCGCAGCATTTTGACCGTTCAGGGGACGAAGTGATGGAAAACGAGATGCCTGAAGATGTTTACCATGAAATACAGCAGTACCGGTATTATATGGACAGTATCGGAGAACCTATTCGTCCGGGCTTACAGGATTCCATGCGGACACTGGAAGAATTGTATTGGCAGCAACAGAAGTAAAGTTGAATGAGGAACTCAAGATAAAATTAATAACCAGTAAAAATGTGTGTATGAATAGCAATGTGAAGCAAAGAAAATTACTGTTGGTGTTGCCCCTGCTGGCGATACCGTTTCTGACCATGGCTTTCTGGGCCCTGGGTGGGGGAAAAGGAAAGGAGAAAATGGCTGTAAATGGCCCCGGTCTGAATCTTGATCTGCCTGATGCCCGGTTGCAAGAAGATAAATTAATGGACAAGCTCAGCTTTTATGAGAAGGCGGATAAGGATAGTATGCGAATGGCCGAGTGGATGCGAAGTGATCCCTATTACAGAAGGGATACGAGCCCGGTTTTTCCCCATGAACTGGAGGAACTGACAACAATGACCGCAGAAAAATATAACCAGCGGTTAAACAGTTCCCCTTACGAGGGGAATACCAATAAACCGGAGGACCAGCTTTTGCAAAAGTTGCAGTTGCTTGAAGCGGAAATGAAAAAGAACAGTTCCGGCCATTATGAAGAAAAAACAGCACAACCAATATCTGGGAATGAACTTTCCGCTGAACTCGACCGGCTTGAGCATTTACTTAAAGTAAATAATGGTTCCTCAACCGTAGATCCTGAAATGAAACAATTAGAGGGTACGCTGGATAAGATACTGGACATCCAGCATCCGCAGCGGGTCAAAGAACGATCAGCCCGGAATAAGGAAGCTGTCTATGCCGTCCGAAAAACTTCGGTCGCTGATACTATCGTAAAAGGGTTTTACAGTTTCAGTGAGGAAAAGGAATTTGAGGCTGCGGAGCAAAATGCCATTGAGGCGGTCATTGCCGGTAACCAAACTATTGTCAATGGGGCTGTAGTAAAGTTTCGGTTGCTGAATGAAATTTATATCAACGGAAAATTGATCCCGAATGATATACTGGTATCCGGTATTGCCTCCCTGGATGGGGAAAGGCTCCAGGTGGAAATTAATTCTATCAGGTCCGGCAAATCCATCTACTCCGTAAAACTTGAAGTCTTTGATATGGATGGGTTGCCCGGTATTTATATACCGGGAACCATCAACCGGGACGTGGCTAAAGAATCCCTGAATAACTCACTCTCCCTGGCTGATGTCAGTTCTCTCGATCCCTCTTTTAAAGCCCAGGCTACCACCACTGGTATCAGCGCCTTAAAATCACTGGTGAGTAAAAAAGCCAAGTTGATCCGGGTGCAATTAAAGGCAGGCTATAAAGTATTACTCAACAATAAAAATCAAAACCCATGAAACAAATCTTATTTATTCTCATTGCCTCAATGAATGCAG
>DAORJS010000258.1:0-4137 GCA_035439185.1 Chitinophagaceae bacterium | reverse complement strand
AGGCGCCTCCCATTCCATTGAACATACTCACCATTTCCGGCATGGCCGTCATCTTCACTTTTTTGGCGGCCAGGGTACCTGCAATGGCGCCGATGGCAATTCCACCAAATATCCATCCATAATTCCCCAGCTTATGTCCATCTTCTTCATATAAAAATATAGTCCCGATGATCGCTATGGTCATACCTGCAGCAGCCACCAGATTCCCCGTCCTGGCTTTGGCCGGATTGGAAAGCATTTTCAGTCCGATGATGAATGTAACGGAAGCGATGATATAGCAGAGGGTCAGTATATTGAGTTCCATTCTCTTTATTTTTTACCGGTCAGCGAATTGAATGTCCGGTGTTGAGATAACGGGTGATCAGCGTTCTTTCTTCTTTTTAAACATTTCCAGCATCCGGTCGGTCACCACAAATCCACCCACTACATTAATCGTACCCAGTACCACCGCCAGGAAGCCCAGGATCAGGGCCAGGTAATTATCCTGTTCCGCCTTACCCATCACAATAATCGCCCCGATAATCACCACACCATGAATGGCATTCGCTCCACTCATCAGTGGAGTATGCAGTACGGATGGCACATGCCCGATTACTTCAATACCCACAAAGATCATCAGGATCACAATGTAAATGATCTGCTGATGCAGGGTGATCCAGTCGAGAAATGTTTGCATAATCAATCTGTTTTACAGTAGTGATGGCCATGAAACCATACTCCTTATTTTAATCTTTCATGTACAACCTCACCATTATGGGTGATACAGCTGCCTTTCACCAGGTCATCTTCCCAATTCAGATTCAATGCCCCTTCTTTACTGGTGATGAGCTGCATAAAATTCAACAGGTTTTTTCCATACACTTTACTCGCATCGGATGGAGCCGTTGATTGCAACAGGGAATTTCCAATAATGCTCACCCCGTTGAATACAACGGTCTCATTGTTTTTGGTAAAAGGCGTGTTGCCACCGGTTGCCGCCGCAATATCCACAATCACAGAACCACTGCGCATGGCCTTGATCATGTCTTCTGTGATCAGTATAGGGGCCTTCTTCCCAGGTATCTGCGCCGTGGTGATTACAATATCTGCCTTGGCGATACTGTCTGCTATTTTCTGTTGTTGTTTCTGTTTGTATTCTTCCGTTTGTTCTACTGCATAACCACCGGCCTTACTGGCATCAGCAGCACCATCCACTTCAATAAATTTAGCACCCAGACTCATCACTTCTTCCTTTACTGCCGGACGGGTATCAAATACCTCCACCACAGCGCCCAGTCTTTTTGCCGTGGCTATGGCCTGCAAACCGGCAACACCGGCACCAAGGATCAGTACTTTGGCGGGCTTAATACTACCCGCTGCCGTCATGAACATCGGGAAATAACGCGGATACAAAGTGGCCGCAGTCAACACCGCTTTATACCCGGCAATATTGGCCTGTGAACTCAGTACATCCATCGCCTGTGCCCTGGTGGTACGCGGCAACATATCCAAAGAGAAACTGGTTATATTGGAAGAAGCGAATTGCTTCACCATTTCTATATGATAAAGTGGTTGGTATACACCAATGATCACTTTCTGATTCAGCTGATTGATTTCCTCCTGCAAGGGAAGATGTATGGTGAGTACAATATCAGCTGACCGGATTACTTCGGCCCGTTCTGCGATAACAGCACCCGCAATGGTATAATCAGCATCACTGCAAAATGCTTTATCGCCGGCTCCGGCTTCCACCAGTACACGTATACCTTTTTTGGTTAATGCGGCCACAGATTCGGCCAGGAGAGACACTCTGGTTTCATAGGCGGGTTCTTTCAACAGTCCGATAGTCATAAGGAACATTTGATTCTTGAAACGGATCTGATTCCGGGGGCGAAGGTAACGAATTTTAATGCCGGATGGTAAAATGCTGTTTTTCCCGGAATTCCTGCCGGAATACGACAATCCCAATGAAAAACAGATCAATGGTACATCGAACCGACGGGTGTTGCCTGATGGCTTCCCAGGCAGTTTCCATCTCCCGGCTCCAGTGTATATCATCAAATACAAGAATACTTTCATTGTGCACCTTCTCTATCAATTGCTCAAAATAACGGATGGTGGGTGCCAGGCGGTGATTGCCATCTATAAATGCAAAATCAATTTCCCGGGTATTCCGGAGTAATTCAGGTAAGGTGTCATCAAAGTTTCCGGGGACCAGGGAAATATTATCCAATTTCAATCCATCAAAATTATCTCTGGCTTTTTGCGCCACGGAACCAGCCCCTTCAAGCGTTATTAATTTTCCAAGCGGATTTCCAAGCGCCAGATATGAAGAGGTGATTCCCAGTGAAGTTCCCAATTCAATCAAGGCTCCTGGCTGGTAATGCTGCACCATCCGGAATAATAACTGACCCAGTTTTGCAGGCTTGGCTGCATTTTTGGCAATTGACTGGACTGACCTTTTTTTGGAATGACCTGCAGAAGAGCCTGCCCCCAAATCCTCCACTTCCAATATAGCAGCATCATTCAACAATGCTGTCCTGAGTGTTTCCACTTTTCTGTAAGCCGGATAAATTGTTTTATCATTCAGCACTTTTAATACAAAGTCAAAAACAAATGGAGAATGAATACCATGTCCCTTTCCATTGGAAGCAGTCAGATAATAGCGCAGGTATTTAAATATTGTTTGCGGAACAGAATACATGAATAATTTTGAGGATGAGGGAATAGTTTGTGCTGCCTATTCATTATTTCCTGATTGATGAAGTACTTTTAAAACCTTTATTTGCATCTGAAAAATCCTTACAATCTTTCCCAAACCTGAAATGAATAGTTGTAAGCATTTTTTTCATCCGCCTCATGATTCTTCTGACTCATGAGATGCCATTGCTGCGGATCAATCACCGGAAAAAATGTATCAGCATCCGGCTCTGCTTCCACCCTGGTCAGGTAAATTCTTTTGGCCCGGTCAAAGAGTGATTTATAAATCTCTCCGCCTCCAATCACCATCAATTCCTTCATATCGGCTTCCCTGGCCACAAACAAGGCATCCTCAATTGTTTTTACCACAACAGCCCCCGGTGCGCTCCATCCATTCTGTCTCGATATCACAATATTTTTACGGCCGGCAAGCGGCTTTCCCAGCGATTCAAAAGTCTTTCGCCCCATCACCACCGGCATCCCCCAGGTAAGATTTTTAAAATGTCTCAAATCATTGGGCAAGTGCCAGGGCATACCTCCTTCCTTACCTATGGCATTATTCAGTGCAGCCGCAACAATAAGTGAAATGGTCATGAGAGGCTTGGTATTTGGAATCAGGGATTAGTTATTGTTAAACAGCAACCGGTGCCTTGATCGCCGGGTGACTTTGATAGTTTTCCAATGTAAAATCTTCAAAGCTAAAACCAAATATATCTTTCACCGCAGGGTTCAATTTCATTTGGGGTAATGGAAAAGGTTCCCGGCTTAATTGCAGTTTCACCTGTTCCATATGATTGCTGTAAATATGTACATCGCCGAAAGTATGTACAAAATCTCCCGGCTCCAGATCACAGACCTGTGCAATCATCATCGTCAATAAAGCATAAGAAGCAATATTAAAAGGCACCCCCAGAAAAACATCGGCACTGCGCTGGTATAACTGACAACTCAGTTTCCCTTTTTGTTCCCCCTTCAGGGGGTCAGGAGGGGCCACATAAAACTGGAACAAACTATGACAGGGCATCAATGCCATTTTGGGAAGCTCCGCCACATTCCATGCACTGATAATCAACCTGCGGCTATCGGGATTTTTTTTAATTTGACTGATCAGATCTTTTACCTGGTCCACCACCACCCCATCAGCACCCTCCCAGCTTCTCCATTGCTTGCCGTATACAGGTCCCAGCTCTCCCTTTTCATCAGCCCACTCGTTCCAGATGCTCACCCCATGTTCTTTCAGATAGGCGATATTAGTTTCCCCTTTCAGGAACCAGAGTAATTCATGGACGATACTCTTCATGTGGACTTTCTTGGTAGTCACTAACGGGAACCCCTCCTGCAGATTGAACCGCATCTGGTAACCAAAAACACTTTGGGTCCCGGTTCCGGTACGATCGGTTTTAAAAGCTCCTTCATCCAGGATATGCTGTAATAAATGTAAATACTGACGCATGGATG
>DAORJS010000257.1:0-4148 GCA_035439185.1 Chitinophagaceae bacterium | reverse complement strand
GAATTTTAATCGTGCCATGTTTCAGTTCCGGATGACTACAGAGGTAATTGGCCAAATCCATGATCTCGGCCACACCGGCTTTATCATCTGATCCCAGTAAAGTGGTGCCGGATGCAGTGATGATATCATTCCCGATCTGTGTTTCGAGATAGGGATATTCACTCATACGAATTACCTGATTGGGATCGTCGGGCAGAATAATATCCTTACCCTGGTAATTGGGATGAAGGATTGGTTTTACACCGGTCCCGCTGCAATCAGGTGCAGTATCCATATGGGCACAAAAACAAATAACCGGAACTTTCTTATCTGTGTTGGCAGGTATCGTGGCATATACATATCCCCATTCATCCAGGTGGGCATCTGCAATTCCCATTTGTTGCAATTCATCAGCCAGTATTTTTCCAAGGTCTTTTTGTTTGGTAGTGGATGGATACGTGTCAGACTGCGGATCACTCTGCGTATCCACCTGCACATAACGCATAAATCGGGAGGCTGCTGTAAATGTATAGTTACTGAACATCTTTTTATGTTTGGGGTACCGAATATACAGCAAAAAAAATGGCCCGGGAGAAAGCCGGACCATTTACATGAATTTAACAAAGCTTATTTAAGGCATAATGATCAATGGACTGCCTCCTACGATCTCCACCAGTTCCAGGTCAAAAGTCAGATCTTTTCCTGCCAAAGGATGATTGGCATCCAGGATTACTGAGGCCTCTCTGATTTCTGTAACGGTTACCTGGAACTGCTGTCCCTGTCCGTCACTCATCATCAAAGGCATTCCGGTTTCCAGTTCCATATCAGCCGGAAATCTTTCTTTTGGCATATCAATGACCATTTCCGGATTCACGGGGCCATAAGCTTCCATGAAAGGGATATTAATTGTCTTTTTATCGCCAACAGCCATACCGGTTACCCCATCATCAAAACCTTTGATCACCATTCCACTACCCACTTCAAATTCCAGTGGTTCACGACCGGCTGAACTGTCAAATGTTTCCCCGGAATCCAGTTTTCCATGATAGTGAACTTTTACTTTATCACCGCTTTTTACCTGTTGCATGCTTACAATTTTTATTATAAATGAAGGCTTGCAAGGTAATTGAAAATATCCAATGCAACCGTTTAAATAAAGAAAACGGTCTGAATGATAATTTTACTGACATTTAGACTATGAAAGTACGCACCCAAAAGAATATACTCATCCTGTTTACCAGTATGATTTTCAGCCTCGGATTAATGGCCCAGTCCGGAAACAAAGTGATCCCTGCTGCCGAAAGAATCAATGTTTACCTGCCGCTGATTAAGGGTAAATCGGTGGGCATTTTTGCCAACCAGACTTCCATGGTGGGCAATACCCACCTCGTGGATACCCTGCGTAGCCTGGGAGTGAATGTAAAAGTAATTTTCGGCCCCGAACACGGCTTCCGCGGCACGGCTGATGCCGGTGAAAAAGTGGGCAACTATACTGATAGTAAGACCGGAATCCCGGTGGTATCACTCTATGGAACTAAAAGAAGACCATCTGCTGAAGATCTGAAAGGAGTGGATGTGCTGATTTTTGATATTCAGGATGTGGGAGTCCGGTTTTATACTTTTATTTCCTCCCTGGAAGAATTTATGGAGTCCGCTTTCGAAAACAAAGTACCCCTGCTCCTGCTGGACCGGCCCAACCCCAATGGTTTTTATGTTGATGGACCGGTACTGGAAACCAGGTACCGCTCATTTGTAGGCCGTCAGCCCGTACCGATTGTTTACGGAATGACCATCGGCGAATATGCCATGATGCTGACGGGCGAAAACTGGATGTCTGAAAAAGCCAATGCTTACGCTGATTATTTTAAGAAAGTAGAGCAGCACCATCCGGATACCCCTTTTCATTTCCTGACTATTAAATGTAAAGCGTACGATCATAAGACAAAATATGTTTTACCTGTAAAGCCTTCTCCAAACCTGCCCAATATTCAGTCCATCTACCTCTATCCCTCCACCTGTTTTTTTGAAGGCACGGTACTCAGCGAAGGAAGAGGCACTCCCAAACCCTTCCAGGTATTCGGGCATCCTTCCTTACCAAAAAATCTTTATTCATTTACTCCCAATCCCAATGAAGGTGCTAAAAGTTCCAAATTATACGGTCAGCTTTGTTATGGCTGGGATCTCTCGGGTACACCGGAAGAGGTACTGGCAAGGGTTGGTAATAAAATCCAGCTGAAATGGTTGCAGGAAGCGTACCGGCTTTTTCCTGATAAAGAGAATTTTTTCCTGAAACCCAAATCAGGAAAAATGGAAGAATCCTTTATTGTTAAACTAAGCGGCAATAACCAGCTCTGGGAACAGGTCACCAAGGGACTTAGTGAAGAAGAAATCAGAAAAAGCTGGGAGCCAGCCCTGAGTGAATTCAAAAAAATCAGAAAAAAATACCTGCTCTACGACGATTTTGAATAAAGCAGGGCACCGGAATATATTTGTATTTTTAATCATGTTGCATTCCCGGTTACTGGCATTTTTACTGACGGTGTCCACCCTTTCTTTTTCTCAGCAACTCTATGTAGAAAATTATACCCCGGCGAATGGCCTGCTGGATACAAGGGTCACCCGTATATTTCAGGATCAAAGAGGGCTGCTTTATTTTCTCACATGGGAAGGTGTTTCTGTATTCGACGGACAAGGCTTTCATAATATTTCCGAATACAAGGGAGAGTCTATTGGACTGGTGAATGAAATGATTCAATGGAAGGGCGATACCTGTTATCTTTTTACTTTCAGAAAAGGAGCTTTCAAACTCATCAATAACCGGCTGATTAAAGACAGTCTGCTGGATAAAATATATGAGCCTACAAAAGTGATCGCGACAGGCACAGATGAGTGGATCATCATAGCTAATGGAGGACTTTTTAAATGGCGTGGCGGTATTCCCCAACCCGAATTGATCCAGCCTGGTAAACAGGAAATAAAAGAAATTGATCAGGCCATTTACCAGCATGGACAACTGATTTATTTCAAACAAACAGAACATATCCTTCGCCTCATGCGGCTGGATAATGGAACTATTACAAGTAGTTTGACAGGACAAAGAACAGAAGCCATCGCCGGTGATGAGCAACGCGGCCTCTTTGTAAAACTGAAGGGGCAATGGCTGCAACTAAACCCCAAAGCGCTGCAGCAAGGACAACTGGCAACGATACCACTTCCCTTTGCTGTGGTCATTCCCCGCTATTTCCATATCGATCAGCTCTATGTAACGGGAGATAAAATATGGATTCAGGATCAGTCAAACGGATTTTTATTACTGGATACAAAGACAGGTATCACCGAATTTTATCCGGCCACGGGGACGATTGATGCCGGCGCCAATATTGTGTACAAAGATCTGGCTGATAATTTCTGGTTGTCTTCCTTTAATAAAAAAGTACAGAAAGCCTTTTATACCCCACTGCGGAAAATTGACATCCCGGTTGTTCATCAATACGCGGCTTTGCAGACAGATGAGTCAGGCCAGTCTATTGCCCTCATAGATAACAGTGTTTGCATATTAGAAAACGGACAACAACGTCAACTCACCGGATCCGTGCAAAAACCTGTTTCTTTTTATTGGCAAAACAAAGCCTGGTACCAGCAGGAAAACTGGCTGTACCGGAATAATTACAGAGAAGAGATTGACTTGCGGAAATCCAAAGCCGGAGATAGCAGTTATTTTCACAGCAACCGTTTTTCATTTGATGCAGAAGGAAGACTGCTGATCTGTGGAAGCAGCCTGTACCTGGTGGAAAAAGATTTGACCATCCGGGGAAAACAACTACCCTACTTCACAGATAATATTATTACTGGCTTGCAAAATGAATACATCGCCATTACCCGGAATGCCGGCATCTGGAATTATTCTGGAAATGCAGACGGTCTCACCGGCAACCAAATGACCAGCCGCTTACCTCATCTGGATCCCCGATGTGCCATCCGGTGGAATCAGGATACTTTTTGTATTGGTACCCGTTTTCAGGGCATTATCTTGATTGTAATACAACAGGGTATAGCCCGTGAAATCGGCAGGGTGAGTACAATAAAAGGGTTATCAAATAACTTTGTGATTTCCCTGGCAAAAAAGGATCACCAGCTTTATGCAGGTACGGGTACCGGCTTTGACCGCA
>DAORJS010000256.1:0-4180 GCA_035439185.1 Chitinophagaceae bacterium | reverse complement strand
GTAACTATAAAATTCCGGGGCCGGCCGATTTTGCTTTCATTATCTGAAAAAGATTTTTGTGTCTTGGCCATACAAACCGGCAAACCATCAAAGCCAAGTTTTTTAATCAGCTCAAGTCCCACCCTTGCTTTTGGAGAATATTCCACATCATCTGCTCCATAAATTTCCCGGGCAATGGTCCGGATCTTTTCTTCTACCGGAATTTTCCAGTCATACAATGCTTTGAACTGATTAACACCACTCTCAATATTTTCCACCACCGTTTCTGCAATTTCTTTCATTCCGTCTCCTCCCTGCGACCAACCCTTGGATAGAATCGCTTTTACACCAAGTTGTTCACAACACTGCTGAACAAAGCTGATTTCGTCTTGCGAGTCAGTTTCAAAATGATTAATAGCCACCACCGGAGTCAAACCGAATTTGCGGCAATTCTCAATATGTTTCTCCAGATTCTCAAATCCTGCTTTTACTTTTTCCAGATCAGGAGTATTGTAAGCTGCTTTTTTTGCGCCACCATGATGTCTCAGGGCACGGATAGTGGCAACCAATACGAGTGCATGCGGTTTCAATCCTGCATAGCCACATTTTATATTCATGAATTTTTCAGAACCCAGATCGGCACCAAATCCGGCTTCAGTTACCACATAATCCGATAAAGAAAGTCCCATGCGGGTGGCCAATATTGAATTGGTGCCCTGTGCTATATTGGCGAAGGGACCACCATGTAAAATAGCCGGATTGCCTTCCAGGGTCTGTACCAGATTCGGTTTGATCGCATCTTTTAATAACAAAGCCATCGCTCCATTTGCCTGCAACTGCCTGGCAAATACCGGCTCCTCTTTTGCCGTGAATCCAACCAGTATGTTTCCCAGCCTTTGTTTGAGATCATCAATGCTTTTAGATAAACACAGAATGGCCATGACTTCTGAGGCCGGGGTAATATTGAATCCATCAGACCTTGGAATACCATCCGCCGTTCCGCCCAATCCGATAACGATATGCCGGAGCGCCCGGTCATTCATATCCATCACCCTTTTCCACATAATAGTACGGGGATCAATACCCAGACTCCTTGTTTTACTTTGGATATTGTTATCTATCAGTGCTGCCAACAGATTATTGGCTTTTTCCACGGCATTAAAATCACCGGTAAAATGCAGATTGATATCTTCCATCGGCACCAGTTGTGAGTAGCCGCCGCCTGTTGCTCCGCCCTTCATGCCAAATACGGGTCCGAGCGAAGGTTCACGCAATACCGCCATTGCTTTTTTGCCGATCCGGTTCAGTCCGTCGGCCAAACCAACGGAAATGGTGGTCTTTCCTTCTCCGGCCGGGGTCGGACTAATCGCTGTTACCAGGATCAGTTTGCTCTGGCTGATTTTATTTTCATCAATCAGCTTTAATGGCAGCTTGGCCTTGTATTTACCATAGTATTCCAGATCATCATTGGAAATTCCGGCTTTGGCGGCAATTTCTTTGATATGCCTGATACTGGCCGCCTGTGCAATGGCGATGTCGGATTGGATATTTGATGGCAAGGGATTCGTTTTTGCTTCTTCTCTATACAGCGATTAGGGTTTAACGCAGTTGATGAAGAAGAATGAAAAAATAGGATTCTCAATTCGGGGATCGCCCCAAACAAATCTAATATCCCCGGAACTGATTAATACTGGCCTTGTCATCAGACAGGCCTGATTTTACTCAAATGGCTGCCTGATTTTAGCGGTTATTCCGGTTAAAGCATTATAAAACGCTTATCCGGTCATAGTTTTTTATTTTTACTCATAGCGATACCTGATCATGCAAAAAATATTCCTTTCAGTCTTCTTTCTTATAAACGCTTTGTCTGCCGTTCAATCTCAGCAGGCGCTGCCTTACCGTAATCAATCACTGCCGGTTGAAACCAGGGTAAAAGACCTCTTGTCGAGAATGAGCCCGGAAGAAAAATTCTGGCAACTATTCATGATACCGGGAGATCTTGATCAGGCTGACAGGGCACAATACAAAAACGGTTTATTTGGTTTTCAGGTCAGTGCTGCTACCCGGGGTGATGCGGGCGGTCAGATGCTTTCCTATAATACCAATGAGCAGTCATTAACCCTGGCTAAAAAAATCAATCGCATCCAACGCTTCTTTGTTGACAGCACCCGGCTGGGAATACCCATTATTCCATTTGATGAGGCCCTGCACGGATTGGTCAGGGATGGAGCCACTGTTTTTCCACAAGCGATAGGCCTTGCCGCCACCTGGGATAGCACACTCATGAACAAGGTAGCTACTGCCATTGCAAAGGAAACCCAACAAAGAGGGATCCGGCAGATTCTTTCTCCGGTTGTGAACCTGGCCAGCGATGTACGCTGGGGAAGAACAGAAGAAACCTATGGAGAAGATCCTGTGTTATCTGCTGCCATGGGAATTGCCTTTGTCCGGGCATTTGAAGAACGCGGAATTATCACTACTCCCAAACATTTTGTGGCGAATGTGGGGGATGGAGGTCGCGATAGTTATCCTGTCCATATCAATGAAAGATTATTGGAGGAATTGTATTTCCCTCCTTTTAAAAAGGCAATTGAATTGGGTGGCAGCCGCTCGGTGATGACAGCATATAACTCATTAAACGGAACAGCCGCCTCTTCCAATTATTGGCTGCTCACCGAAAAACTGAAGAAACAATGGGGTTTCAGAGGCTTTGTTATTTCTGATGCCAATGCCGTGGGTGGCGAAGTGGTATTGCACAATACAGCGAAAGATTATCCGGCTAGCGGCTTGCATGCGATCAATGCCGGATTGGATGTGATCTTTCAGACAGAATACAAACACCATCAGTTATTTATTCCACCATTCCTGGATGGCAGCATTGACAGCAACCGGATCAATGATGCGGTATCCAGAGTGTTAAAAGCCAAATTTGAACTGGGTCTTTTTGAAAACCCCTATGTGGAAGAATCAATCAATCCCCTTCCTGAACATGCGCTTCTTGCCAAACAGGCGGCACTCAAGTCAATTGTATTGTTGAAAAACGACAAGAACACACTTCCATTTTCTTCCGCCATAAAACGCATCGCAGTCATTGGTAGCGATGCTGAGGAAGCAAGACTGGGAGGATACAGCGGTCCCGGAAATAAAGTGGTCAGCATATTAAAAGGACTACAGGAACTAAAGGGAAAGAACAATATTTTCTATCACCCGGGTGTTGGAAGGAAAAGCGAAGAATATCTGGTTATTCCCGAATCTCAGTTAATAGCAGAAGGAAAAAACGGACTGCAGGCAGCATATTATAATAATGTTTCGCTTACAGGTAAACCTTTTTTGTCAAGACAGGATCCGCAAATTGACTTTCACTGGACCCTTTTTGGTCCCGCCGCTGGTATGGATGCCGGATTTTATTCCGTTCGATGGACCGGGCAACTGATTTCGCCGGTCAGCGGTTCTTATAAAATCGGACTCGAAGGAAATGACGGATACCGTTTATATATCAACGATCAATTACTGATTGATCAATGGTCCAAGCAAAGCTACCGGACTGTATTGGCTGATTATTTGTTTGAGAAGGGAAAGCGCTATAATATCAAAGTGGAATTTTATGAACCCCGCGGTAATGCCGGTATCAAACTGGTCTGGACCATTGGTGTGAATTATAACCCGAAACAAAAAATCAGGGAAGCAACACTGGCTGCATCAAAAGCAGATGCTGTAGTAATTGTTGCCGGTATCACCGAAGGGGAATTTCAGGACCGCGCTTTTTTATCCCTGCCCGGTTATCAGGAAGAGCTGATCAGCGCCATGGCGGCTACCGGTAAACCGGTGGTTGTATTGCTGGTCGGTGGCAGCGCCATCACGATGGGTAACTGGATGAATAAGGTACAGGCAATCGCCACTTGTTGGTATCCCGGTGAACAGGGTGGCCATGCAGTTACAGATCTGCTCTCTGGTAAATTTAACCCCGCCGGCAGATTGCCCATTACCTGGCCACTACATGAATCACAGCTACCATTGGTTTACAATCACAAGCCGACTGGTCGTGGTGATGATTATAATAATTTGTCAGGGCAGCCCTTGTTCCCCTTTGGTTTTGGATTAAGCTATACTTCCTTTACTTATAATAATTCCCGTCTTTCATCATATACAATCCGTAATACCGACAGTATTCTCTTCCGTTGCAGCATCCGTAATAGCGGTT
>DAORJS010000255.1:0-4183 GCA_035439185.1 Chitinophagaceae bacterium | reverse complement strand
TCCGTATACAAACTGGCGGCTTCCTTCATTGGCAGTCGCTTTCAGCCGGAAGTCATTAGCCAGGTCGATGATTTTAATGTGATCGCTGATGGTATTAGTTGCCAGAAATTTTTTGGATTCTCCATGACCGAGGCAGAGAAAGAGAACGTCTATTTCATTGGAGATTTCACCGCTGAAATGCAAAGATGTTTCTCCCAACAAATCCTGATGTACGGAATAAACGGGCTGCCCGGCATTGCTGCGGCTATGAATGAAAGAAATATTCACGCCGGGATGGTTGATCAGTAATCTGATCAGTTCACCGCCAGTGTAGCCTGCGCCGCCGATGATACCTACGTTTGTCATTTCAATTTGTCATTAGTTTTTAAAAGTCTGGAGTCAAGAGTCTGGAGTCGTGAGTCAATACCCAATATCTAATACCCAATATCCTAATATCTCAATATCTTAATCCCTTATTTCTCTCCCATCACTGAGTTCCAAATCGAAACCTGGTTCCCGAATATCTTACTAAACCCTCTCACATCATCCCCGGTAAAACCAGTATTCATTTCTCCGTATTTACCAAACTTGCTGTTCATTAAATCAAAGGTGCTTTCGATACCGGCTACCTGGAAACGATATGGGATCAGCTGGATGAATACTTTACCACTTACATTTTGCTGACTGTTTTGCAGGAAGGCTTCAATATCGCGCATCACGGGATCGAGGATCTGTCCTTCGTGCATCCAGTTGCCATAAAACTGTGCCAGGGTATCCTTCCACTGTAATTGCCATTTAGTGAGTACATGTTTCTCCAGTGCATGGTGTGCTTTGAGGATCAGCATGGGGGCAGCGGCTTCGAAACCCACACGGCCCTTGATGCCAATAATGGTATCACCCACATGGATATCACGGCCAATGCCATAAGGACCGGCAATAGACTGCAGGTATTGGATGGCTTCAACCGGATGGGTAAATGTTTTATCATTGACGGATTTCAGTTCTCCTTTTTCAAAGCCCAGGCTGATTTCTTCGCTTCCGCTTTTGGTTACCTGGGTGGGCCAGGCTTCTTCGGGCAGGAGACCTTTGGAAGAGAGAGTTTCTTTTCCACCAACGCTGGTACCCCAGAGTCCTTTATTGATGGAGTACATGGCTTTTTCGAAATTCATAGTCACGCCCTTCTCTTTCAAATAAGTTATCTCTGCTTCGCGGCTGAGTTTGAGATCACGGATCGGGGTGATGATTTCGGTGCCAGGGATCATGATATGAAAAATCATATCAAAGCGAACCTGGTCATTGCCGGCACCGGTGCTGCCATGTGCCACGGCATCTGCATTCAGTTTCTGGGCATGTTCAGCAATATGCAGGGCCTGGCTCAGTCTTTCTGCAGAAACAGAAAGGGGATAGGTATTATTCTTGAGACAATTTCCAAAAATCAGGTATTTGATGATACGATCGTAGTAACCTTTCACCGCATCGACTGTGGTATGTGTCTTTACACCCAGGTTCAGGGCATGGGCTTCAATTTTTTGTAATTCTTCTTCTGTAAAGCCACCGGTGTTCACAATTACACTGTGTACTTCATAGCCTTTGTCTTCGCTGAGGTATTTTACACAGAATGTGGTGTCTAATCCTCCGCTAAAACCTAATACTACCTTCTTTGACATCTTGGGTGATACTTTTAAATATGGAATAAATAATGCAGCAGGGACTTGGGTTTGCCTGCCCCGCCATTGCCATCTTTATCTTTTCGCAGGAAGGGCTTCAGCAGTTTCCATTGTTTGAACTTGAGCAGTCTTTCAAACCCGCGTTTATTTTCTTCAAAATACTTTTTGGTTTCTTCGGGCTCGTAATGATCTTTTGGGTCATAGAGCATGGCGGTACACATACAGTTTTTGCGATCCTTGCTCATCAGGATTTCATAGTTCACACAGCTTTTGCAACCGGCCCAGAAAGCTTCGTCCTGGGTGAGCTCTGAATAGGTTACTGGTTCGTAACCGAGTTCGCTGTTGATTTTCATCACGGCCAGTCCGGTAGTGAGTCCAAAGAGTTTGGCTTCAGGATATTTCTGACGGGAAAGGTCGAAGATTCTTTTTTTGATCGCTTTGGCCACGCCACTTTTACGATAAGCGGGTGCTACGATCAGTCCGCTGTTAGCCACGTATTCGCCATGGCTCCAGGTTTCGATATAGCAGAAACCCACCCATTCGTTTTGATCAGTGATGGCTATTACAGCTTTGCCTTCATCTATTTTCTGTTCAATATAATCCGGAGAACGTTTGGCAATGCCGGTACCACGTGCAGCAGCGGAAGCAGCCATTTCATCTGTTATGGTTTTGGAGTAAACCTTATCAGAAACAGTCGCGACCCTGATAATAATATGTTGATTGTCCACTTTTGAAATAAATTAAACGAGATGGTTCACCAGTCCTGATTGAATTATTCCGGGGTTTTCTTCACTGACAGGGACCATGGTGAGGGGCTCGTCCTGTCAGAATACAGGGCGGCGTCGCGGGCGGGAGAAAGTAAACACATCAAACCCAACAGAGTACACTCCGCTGGTGATTGGCGCATGAAACGCAAATTGTTTGGTATGTGTCAGAATATTCGTCATGTTTTTGTTTACAAACTAGTTGTAAATTGGGGTCAAAAGTATAATATAATTTTTATTATTAGTACAATTTTTTGTTATAAACTCCCTCTGCATGGAAGCCTCCGGTTCAACCGAAAATTTTGCTCCGCTCGACCAGCCACAGATGTTGGAAGCAAAGCGCCCATCTAAGTTTAAGCGATTCAGGAATAAGTTCCTGCTGGTGGTCTTTGTCCTGCTGATTGCGCTGGTTTACTGGAAGTATTTTTTCACTTACAGCGAGGGGAACCGGACCGGTTTATTACAGAAATTCTCTTATAAAGGAACCATCTTTAAAACTTACGAAGGTGAGTTAATCCTCAGCAGTATCCGTTCACAGAATAATGTGGCGCTGGCTTCCGAAAAGTTTTTCTTCTCGGTACGGGATCAATCTACGGCCCGCAAACTGGAGAATCTTCAGGGTCACTTCATTACGGTGCATTATAAAATGAAAAACGGGACCCTTCCCTGGTGGGGAGATAGTCGTTACCAGGTGGACAGTGTCAGGTTAGAGGTCCAGCCATAGCATTCAGGCAAAAGATCACGGGCTGTTTATGTAATTCCGGCTTATTTTTTTTCCAGTAGTCGATCGGATGGGTTTGAACGGTTTCGTTTGGTCCGGTCATATTGGCTGCAATACAAAGTCTGCTCTGTGGTTTGCAATATTGTATCAGGGCTTCCAGCAACTGGTTGTTCCGGTAAGGGGTTTCAATAAAAACCTGGGTGCATTTTCTCCTGGCGGAATCGGCTTCCAGCTCACGGATGGTTTTGGCCCTTGCTTGTGTATCTACCGGCAGGTATCCTACAAACTGAAATTGTTGTCCGTTCATTCCGCTGGCCATCAGGGCCAGTAAGATGGAGCTGGGTCCTACCAGCGGTTTTACCCGGGTACCCATTTCCTGAGCAATGGCCACCAGTGCCTGTCCGGGATCTGCAATACCCGGACAACCGGCTTCGCTGACAATACCGATCGTCAATCCTTCTTTTATTTTTTGCCGGAAAGCGGCTGTTGTATCCGGGCCAATGGTAAACCAATGGTAATTGTCTATCACGATATCTTCTCCCGGTCTTCTGGTTTTCCAGAGTTGTTTAAAATAGCGGCGGGTGGTTCTTTCATTCTCGGTAAAAAAAACCTGGCATTCTTTAATCGCCGTTAAAATATAATCAGGGATGGCATCGGTGCCATCTTCTGCCAGCAAGGAAGGTATGAGGTAAATCGTGGCCGGCATCAGCTGTTCTTCATTTTATGAACACTTAGAGTAGCAGCGATCACGGCATAGGCAGGTGCCAGGATCACGAGGATATGCATGGCATAAAACAAAAATCCATTGCCGATGGCGAGTCCTTTATGACGGCCGGTGAAATGAATACTCTGGGAGGGACTGAAACTGGCTCTGGCGAAACTGTAATCCAGCATGGAAAAACCAAAGTAATAACATTCCATCAGCAGGGCGATCACCGGTGTGATCCAACCCACGACTGGAATCAGGGAAAGAATGATCAGGGAGAGCAGGTAAACGGATTGCCAGCCACAATTGCGGAGATCCAGTTTGATACTGCGGATACAATCTTTTT
>DAORJS010000254.1:0-4183 GCA_035439185.1 Chitinophagaceae bacterium | reverse complement strand
AACATCAGGCCAATGCCAAAATCATCCACCCCGGCATTATTGGATATACAGGTCAGGTTTTTGATTCCTTTTTTAACCAGGGCAGCAATACAATTTTCCGGAATCCCGCAAAGGCCAAAGCCCCCCAGCATTAACACGGCTCCGTCCGGGATATCACGAATGGCATCTTCAGCATTCAATACAGTCTTGTTCATGCAGCTGATATTTCCTGTAAAAGTAAGGAACTTGTTTTCTCCTTCCTGCCGGAATACCCTGCTCAATTACCCATGAAGGGTTTGATTTTACCGGAATCCGGTCTTGCCTTTTGGGGAGCAGATTGAATACGCTTTGCCGTATCCGGTACCGGGCTGGCAACAGTGGCGACATTGATATTGCTGACAGAGTCCAGCAGTGATTTGAGCAAATCCGGATGTTCCCGGTAATATTGAAAGCTTTGCCTGAATTCTTCTTTGGTAACCTGATGAATGGCAAATATCCGGTTGTACATCTTCAGGCTTTCATCCAGCTTATTGAGACTGGTATCGCGGCTGAAAACAAAATCCGTCAAAAACTGATCGGCCCTTGTCATATCCCAGAGTACGACCCTCATTTTTTTCTCGGGCAATATTCCTTCCCGCTGCTTTTCAGACCGGCAGGACAATATTAAAATGGAAGAAAGCAGTATGAATGAAAAAAAATAGCGCATTATTTCAGTTCCTTATAGGCATTGGCATTGGTAAGATCCAGTTTACTCAACACTTCCCGGGCCCTGGTTTTTACATCCGGTCCGGCTTTACTGAAAACTTTTACCAGTTCATTACTCTTTCCCTGAAAAAAAACCTGCAGGATCATGGAATTGGGATTATCGCGGCTGAGATTACTTAAAAAATTCAGCGCATTCAGAATGCCGGAACGGCCGGCCTCTTCATTTTCATAAAAGATATCCATCCCGCTCCTGTAATATGAGTAGACTGCATCGTGTAACATAGCGAAACGGCTGTTGTTCAGATTCTCTGCCAGCCAGTACCGGTTTCTAAGACTTTCAAATGATTTCCACCCATCAATCTGGTTCCCGCTTTCCGGCGCATTATTCACAATATTCCATGCTTTTTGAAAGAAAGGGTCACCGCCCCGCAGATTAAAGGAAGCATAGTCCAGTCCGACAATGATATTGGCATAATAAGCCAGTACTGCGGTCAGGTTGGCCACCAGCGGATCATTCCCCTGTATTCTGTTTTCATTAAACTCGATAGGCTGAAATTCCACATACTTGAAAGTCACATCATCATCAATAAAGTTGAGGATGGGAGAATCGTAAGTGGTATTATAAATCGGCCGGGCTGCCTGTACGGTGAGCTTTCCTTTATAAATATTTCCGGCCTGTGCCTCTTCAATGGTGAGTAAAAAACTGCATTGGATTTTCTCCGCAGGCTGAAATACATCATTGCTCCATTTGCGGTTGTTCAGGAAATTGGTCAGACCGGTTTGCAGGGTCTGGAAAATCTTCCGGTCAACCGTGGTACTCACTTTACTGGTGATAATGGATAACCGGGCCTGCAATTCCTGTGCTTCCCCTTGTTGAAGAATCCCGCAGGTAAGCAATAAAAAAAGTATTCTTTTATGCATAGTAGATTGAAGAAATACTGTTGATGATATCTGCGGCGACAGCTTTTTTTGATTTCATATCAAAGTCTGTCTGCTTACCGCTTTTATCGAATATAGTGATCTTATTGGTATCTGTTCCAAAACCCGCACCGGTATCCTTCAGCGAATTCAGCACAATCATATCGGCTTTTTTACTGATCAGTTTCTCTCTGGCATTCGCCGCTTCGTTATTTGTTTCCAGCGCAAAACCTACGAGTACCTGTCCGGGCTTTTTTCTTTCTCCCAGTGATTTTAATATATCCCTGGTTTTCTGCAGGGTGATGGTCAGCTGATCTTCTTTCTTTTTAATCTTTTCTTCAGCTTTATTCACCGGTGTATAGTCTGCTACAGCTGCCGCCATGATCGCCAGATCCATCTGATCAAAACAGGCATCACAGGCCTGGTACATTTCATCTGCCGACAGTACTGGAATCACTTTGATATCGGGTACTGATACAGATAAAGAAACAGGCCCCAATACCAGGGTCACTGCTGCTCCCCTCCTGCTCAATTCTTCGGCCAGTGCAATTCCCATTTTCCCGGAGGAATGGTTACCCATAAAACGGACCGGATCAATATGTTCGTATGTAGGCCCGGCGGTTACCAGGGCTTTTTTTCCCTTCAGGGATGTTTGCTGATTGAAAAACGCAGCAATCCAGTCTGCAATGGCATCCGGTTCCGCCATCCTGCCTTCCCCGATTAATCCGCTGGCCAGTTCTCCGTTATTCACCGGAATGATATGATTACCGAATTTTTCCAGTTGGATCAGATTCTGCTTAGTGGCAGGATGATGCCACATATCTTCATCCATAGCCGGAGCAATCGCAACAGGACAGGTGGCAGATAAATAAACGGCCAGTAAAAGATTATCACATTGTCCGTTCGCCATTTTAGCCAGGCTATTGCAGCTGAGGGGAGCGATGATCATCAGATCGGCCCAACGCCCCAGCATCACGTGGTTCGACCAGCTTTGTTCATCAAAAAGATCGGTGAGCACCGGGTTTTTGCTGAGCGTGGACAGTGTGAGTACCGGTGCAAAGTCTTTGGCAGCGGGTGTCATGATCACTTTCACTTCTGCGCCTGCTTTTACCAGCAAACGAACCAGCAGGATGGATTTATAAGCAGCAATACTGCCTGTAATTCCGAGTAATATTTTTTTCCCTTTTAGCACAGGTTCAAAAGTACCATTTAGTTATAAAAAGAGGTAATAACTGCTGTTAATTCCCGGGCATAAAAAAAGCGGCAGTATCAACTGCCGCCTGACTATTTTCTACTGCTTTATTAACTGAAGAGCTCGTCATCTCCTTTGCGGAAATAGACTTTGTCATCCATGAATTCCTGCGTAGCCAGCAAGGCCGGATTCGGCATTCTTTCATAAGCCCGGGAGATTTCAATCTGTTCTTTATTCTCGTGGATTTCCTCCAGGCTGTCGGTATGACTGGCAAATTCCTCCAGTTTATTGTGCAGCTCCTCTTTCAGGGAGATATTAATCTGGTTGGCTCTTTTGGCAATGATGGCGATAGACCCATAGAGGTTACCGGTTCTTGCCTTGATATCATCCAGGTTACGGGTCTCCACATTATTGGTGATCCCTGCACTAAGCTGGCGTCTTAACTTGCTCATTATTGTTAATTTTTAAATTTTTCTGTGAAAGGTTTAAAAAATCATCCACCTCCTTTTTCAGTTTACTGTCAGGGAAGCGGTCGGTAAATTCGTGGCATTCGCTGATCACCTGCTCATAGCGTTCCGGTTTCTTTTCTTCAATACTCATTTCGGCAAACCGGTAATATGATTTAATGATCATCAGCTTATACTCATCTGCTTTGGCTGACTCGGGAAAATTATTAAGCAATGCAGAGAAAGCAACTCCTGCTGCCCGGTATTGTCCCATATCAAAGTAAAGCTGTGCACTTTTAAAATCCTTGATCTCAAGTTTATTCCTGCTCTTTTCAATGATCTCCCAGGCTTCTTTATTTCTAGCTGAGTTAGGATGTGTATTGATAAAGGTCTGCATCATCCCGATTGTTCTGATCGTACTGGTTTGATCCAGTTCGGGTTTGGGTGATTGCCGGTAAAAACAATAAGCCCGCATATAATCCACCTCTTCAGCCTTCGTACTGTTCGGGAAAATCTCAAGAAATGTTTTATAGAGGTTTTCTGCGTTCAGAAAATCATTCTGATAATAGGCACAGTAAGCATATTTATAATAAATATCCTCGAACTCTTTCTCCACTTTATAATAAGGCATCACATCTTCATACAGGAGCTGTGCCTTATTATATTTCTTTTTGACAAAGAACTGTTCAGCCATGCGGAGTTTATAGGCCGCATCTGTGCTTTTCAGAATTTTGCTGATACCCTTTTTAGTGGAACTCACTTTCCGGGAGGCCGACTTTTTACTGCCGCCACAACCACCGAGTATTAACGCTAAAACAGCTATCCAGATAAATTTCATAAAAGGAGTGCAAAGTTAACAGATAAAGGCAAATCTTAGGGAAAAAAAATCCCCTGCCAAAACCGGTCCGTTAAGATTATTATAAAGCATGGAATCAATGACTTA
>DAORJS010000253.1:0-4195 GCA_035439185.1 Chitinophagaceae bacterium | reverse complement strand
CAGGTGGTTCTACCCTGTTGTTTGAAATAGAACTGCTGGAGGTGAAGAAGGGACAATAGGCAGTCGGTCAGTCTACAGTCTACAGTCGACAGTAAACAGTCATCAGTTGACAATAAGCAGTATACAGAGAAGGGACAAGAATAAAAAAACATTGCTGTTCCGTTTTTTCAACGGACAGCAATGTTTTAATACACTTATTCAGTCGGGTAAAAAAGCAGGATAGAACGGTGTAAATCCCAATTATCTCTGCAAGGATCAAAATAGCTTTAGAAAAAAAGCTATGACTAGTTTTAAAGATCTAAAGGCTTATCAAAAAGCATTTAATCTTGCTATGGAGATTTTCAAAATCTCCGGTACATTTCCAAAAGAAGAAAAATATAGCTTAACTGATCAGATCAGACGATCTTCAAGATCTGTTTGTGCAAATTTTGCTGAAGCTTTTCGGAGAAGAAAATACCATGCATATTTTATAAGCAGATTATCTGACTCAGATGCTGAAAATGCAGAAACAGAAGTCTGGCTCGATTTCGCACTGGCTTGTGGTTACATCGCTGCAGAAGATCATTCCCGCTTAATCGGGCTAAAAAATGAAATTGGCAGGCTTCTGGGTGATATTTTTAAAAACCCTGCCAAATACAACTAATCATTTCCAAGTGCACATCATCAACAACTGTTGACTGCTAACAGCTAACTGCTGACTGCCGACTGTCGGCTGTAGACTGTTAACTGCTGACTGTTGACTGAAGACTGAAAACTGCTGACTGAAAAAAAGGGGACGACCAAAAGGCCATCCCCGTAGGATTTAAAAAACCCTGAGCATTTAGCGTTTATTCACCACTACTTTCTCCACCACCTGCTCACCGGTTTCTACTGCAATGATCCGTACCATGTACATTCCCGGGGTCAGGTTCTCTATAGTAATATTGTTCGTCGTAACTGCTTTCATCTGTTGAATCTCACGTCCGCTCATATCAAATACGGAAATATCTCTTTTTAATGACCCTTCTTCAAAAATGATATTTACTTTACCATTATTTGTTGGGTTAGGATAAACAATAGTTTGTCCCAGTTGTCCGTCGCCACGTACTGAACGTACTTCAGAGTATTTTGACTTCGCGTCAAAATCTACCTGACGGATACGGTACTGACTTACACCTTTGATATTGTTCAGGTCTGACAAGGTATATACCAGCGGAGCATCACTGTTACCACCCAGGGCCTGTGAGGGTACCCAGGCAATCTGCTGCCAGTTGCCATTGATATTTCTTTCAACAGCAAAACCGCTGTTATTCTTTTCCATGGATGTTTCCCATGTCAATAATACATTGGAACGGTTTCTTACAGCAGTGAATGATTTGAATTCAACTGGCAGGGTTATACCAGGGCAGAAGGAAATCACGGTTGCATCATCAGGTGAAATAGTACCCGGATCATTAGAAAGGTCACTACCTCCTATGATAGCAGGGAGACCTGAAATAACTGACTGAAGAGGTACAGGATCATAAACACCTCCTAAGGTATACAGCTGAACCAAAACAGTAAAACTATTCACAGCATTGACCCCACCGGTTTGGAAACCCGTTACTACTATTTTGTTGTAGTTGGTTCCTGAAGCCGGAGCTTCTGCAGTGAGGGTAACTGTAGATGCAGCAGTAGCTAAACCAGCAGACACCAGGTTGGCCTTGATGGTAGCGGCAGACTCAGTGAAGCGGAAACGCTTTTTGATATCACTAATATTCAAGGTATAAGTCAATCCTGTTTTCTGGCTGCTTGACTGATTGGTTACGGTAACAACCAGCGGGAATGTTGGATTGGGATTTGCGATAGTCGGGCAAAGCTGGTTACCGGGGTTGGCGGTAAAATCCAGATCATGGAATACACGGCCAAAGCTGCAGCTGCAACCATCGGCATAAGTATAGCTAGGTGCTGTACCTACCTGAACCTGACCGGCAGTGCCTTTATTGATTTGCTGGAATGTACCATCCTGACGATATCCAAAAAGATTTCCAACTTCATCAAAGAACAAAGAGGCGATATAATTGCTTCCGCTATAGGTACCTACAACGGTAAGAGTTCCGTTTGTTTTGTTAATCTTGTAAAGTGTTTTATTATTTGAACCTATTCCAGCTACACCGTACATCTGACCATCTGTCGGATCAATGGCAATATCCACAAAAAAATCAACGGCATCAGACATTGTTCTTATAAAGGTGGCAGCCAAAGGAGCAGCAGGAGAATTGATTCCTGAAATCTTGTAAAATTCATCTGCATCTGTCAGGAAATAAAAGGTACCGTCTGAATCAAAACAACCGGCATAAGCATTATCTCCGGATGAAATACTGGCATTTGTAATTGTACCCAGGTTCACTACATTCCCGGAGGCATTTGCACTCACTCTTATCAGTGACATGGGTGAATAACGTACACCATACATAAAGCCATCCAGCGGATTAATACCAATTGCATTAAAACCAATACCTGTCGGGTTAGTTGTAAAACTGCTTGTTGAAATAGTACTACCGGCAAAATTCAATTTTGACATTGAAGTTGTAGAAGTAGAAGAGTTGAAAGAACCATAGCTTACATAATACTGCCCGTTACAACCAATAGGAGCAGGTGCTTCCACCACTACTGTCGCCTGCTGAGAAACACCGTTTCTGGTCAGGGTAAATGTATATGTTCCGATGGCAGCTGTGGTAAAAGTAACTGTTGTACTTGTTGTACCTGAACTCCAGCTAAAAGGAAAAGACGCCGGAGTACTGATACCAGTGGCAGAACTGGTTGTCAAACTGTAATTTCCGGAACTACCCCAGGAACCTGAACGGGTAAGGGTAACCGAAACAGTGCCGGAGGTTGGTTGGGTAATCGTTGCAGGTGATGCGGTAAGTGATTGTGCCAGCAGGTTACCGGACACAAAAATTCCGAATAATGCGAAAAGGGTAAAAATGTACTTTTTCATGCTCAAAGTTTTTAAAATTCAAGGTTTAAGAATATGACGAGTTGATTCATCCGGGTTAACGGTGATCACAGTTACTGGAAACTAGTCATCAGAAGGATTGAATTTCCGGCTTTGAGGATAGAATGGAATCAGTTCGGTGGTACAGAGGGATTGGATAATACACAATGGTTTGAGACAGCCCTGGGACAGTTCACTACATCAAAAAATAATTGGATTGAAAAAAGCTGGCTTTAACGGAGGAGTACTGGTACGGATTTAAATTGAGGATGTAAAATTACTTCGTGTTTTCCGGTTATGCAAGCATTACCTTGTTTTTTTTTCTAATATTTTGACTTTAACCCAGTTTATGGCTTTCTCAAATTGTTCTTTTTCATTGAGATGGGTATTATCTAGAACCAAGGCATCTTCAGCCTGTCTGAGTGGACTAACTTCCCGGTGAGAATCAATATAATCCCTCATTTCCAGGTTATCCTTTACTTCCTCAATACTGATATTCGGGTTTTTCTCATAAAGCTCTTTGAAGCGCCTTTCCACCCTTACACTATTATCTGCTGTCATGAATATTTTCAGCTCTGCGTTGGGAAAGACTACCGTCCCGATATCCCTGCCATCCATAACAATCCCCTTCTTAGCCCCCATTTTCTGCTGCTGGGCCACCGCAAAATCCCGCACTTCTTTGATGGCAGCAATATCACTTACTTTTTCAGCCACCACCAGGTCACGGATCACATACTCCACATTCTCATCATTCAGATACATTTCACTCACGTTCTTGGAAGGATTAAATACAAATTCCAGATTGATATCTTTTAGCGCATTGATCACTTCCTTCTTTTCCGTCCAGTCGATATGGTTACGTAAAAAGTAAAGGGTAATAGCACGGTACATCGCCCCGCTATCCACATACACATACCCCAGTTCCCGGGCCAGTTGTTTAGCCAGTGTGCTCTTGCCGCAACTGCTCCAGCCATCGATGGTGATGATTATTTTTTTAGACATGATTCAGGAACAAAATTAAGCAAAGGAAGTATTGGGATATGAGGATATTGGGATATTTGGATATTGAGATATTAGGATATTGTGGCTTCCGCAAACCGTAAGTGTCTACTTATTATCTAAATATCCTAATATCCAAATATCTTAATAATGAAAAAAGGAGCAACTCTTCAGCTGCTCCTCTACTTTCTTGACTATTTAATTAAGCCTTGGTCGGCTCTTCGGATTTTGTCTTGAACG
>DAORJS010000252.1:0-4266 GCA_035439185.1 Chitinophagaceae bacterium | reverse complement strand
CCCCCCAATGCTATTTCCAAAATAGAAATTGTGAGGACCCCTTCCGCAAAATATGATGCCAACAGCAGCGGTGGGATTGTGAATGTGGTACTGAAGAAAGGGGTAAAGATTGGGATGACCGGCAGTATCAATGCGGGTCTGCAGCAGGGCACTTATGGCAATCAGTTTGCGGGATTTACCCTGAATAATAATAACGGTAAAAAAACGTCTTCCATCAATCTGAATTACAGCAAACGAAACAGTTTCGAAAGAATTTTCACCAACCGGATCTTTGCTCCTGACTCACTTTTGTACCAGGATGCGAATACGATTTATCCGGGAGATACTTATTTTGGCAGTTATAGTCTGGTCTTTCCCGCAGGTAAAAAATGGGAAATTGATTTTGGTACCAGTGCCAGTCTGAATACATTTGATAACAACAGTGAGAACCGGAATATCATACAAACCATCAGCGGCAGTAATCTGGTAGCGAATAGCCTGAACCGGGTGAATAATCAGGGCAGTTCCCTTTATTATCAGGCTGGTCTGGAAGGAACAAAGAAACTGGATTCGATCGGATCGGAATGGGAGAATGATATTTTTTATAGTTACAGCCGCAACAGTACGGATCAGAATTTTAATGCGGAATATACATTTCCTTTTTCCTTTTTTACAAACGGAGACGGAACGGGTATCAACCACCGGCACCGGCTGAATCTGAAAGAAGATATCCGCTTGAAAATGAAAAAGAGATTTACACTGGAAGCCGGAGCAAAAGCTTCGTTCCAGACTTTCCGGAATGAAACCGAATATTTCCAGCAGAACGGAAGCAGCAGGATAAAAGATATCAGCCGCACCAATACATTCCGTTATGATGAAAATATCAATTCAGCTTACCTGCAGGGTTCTAAAACTTTTGGAAAGGATATTGTAGTCAAGGCAGGCTTAAGACTGGAGAATACCAATATGAAAGGCCGGCAGACAGTTCCGGGTGATACCAGTTTTGCAATACACCGGACTGATCTGTTTCCATATATCTATCTCAGTAAAAACCTGATGAAGATTGCCGGTTATGATCTGCGGGCTTATTTAGTGTACCGCAGAACGATCAGCCGCCCGGGATATGATCAGCTCAATCCTTTTGCGCGTTATGTGGATCAATACCTCACCGAAGTAGGGAACCCGGCTCTTCGTCCGCAATTCAATCAGAACTATGAAGCCAATATCAGTGTGGATGAGCGGCCCATACTGGCGGTGGGCGTGAATGATACCAAAGATATTTTCACCAATGTAATTTACCAGGCTGATACCAGCAATACCGTTGCCTACCGGACCTATGATAACCTGGGTAAAAACCGTGAATGGTATTTCCGCGGATTAGGTGCCCTGCCTCCGGGTGGCAGGTATTTTTTTGTAGCCGGTGCCCAATACAACCATAATTTCTACCAGGGATTATATGAGAACAAACCGCTTTCATTTAAAAGAGGTACCTGGACCTTCTTTACCTACCAGACTTTTAAAGTGGATAAGAAATCAGTGATTACCTTAAATGGTTTCTGGCGTTTAAAAGGACAACAGCAGTTTTATGAACTCAGTTCCTTTGGCGCCCTGAATACAAGTATCAACCGGAAATTCATGAAGGAGAAACTGGTGGTGACGCTGAGTATGAACGATATTTTTTACAGTAATAAAAACGATTTCACCCTTAAACAGGGTTCGGTGGATGCATTTGGTACCCGTTACGGGGATACGCGGAGATTCGGAATCAACCTGCGTTATAGTTTTGGTATCCGTAAGAAAGATGACAACGGGGATATCTTCAATAATACAGAACCACCTTCCAATTAATCAGGAAGCTTTGAATCGCTGCAGGCCCAGAAAGCCGGCCGGCAAATCTGTTTTTCCATCCATGGCCAGATCAGCGAGTATCCTGCCGATGACCGGAACAAACTTAAAGCCATGTCCGCTGAAACCACAGGCAATGGTAACCGCTCCGGCATAACCCGGTAAATGATCAACAATAAAATGTTCGTCCGGCGAATTCGTGTACAGACAGGTTTTGGCAGCTAGAACTTTATTACCTGCCGGTTTAAAATACTTCAACGCAGCGTGTTGGATTGCCTGAATTTCATCTTCAGCAATTATTCTGTTGACAGTATCCGCATGGGTGCTGTCAGCGGGATGATGAAGGGCCAGTTTTAAACCTTGCGGACCAGGACAGACTGATGTATCCAGTGAAGGAAAACCATACCAGGCTCCATTCCCTTCTGATGCAGCGATGAGCCAGCAGGGAAAATGAGAGGGACTGAATTGATGCAGTTGGTCTGTTTCCACCCACAGGATAATCTGACGGGTTACTGTTAATGGAACAGCCAATTCATGAATCAGCTGGGCAGCCCATGGGCCAGCGGTGATGATGAGTCGTTTTGAATAATAGGTCTGTTTCGTCGTAAGTACTTCCATCTCATCTCCCCTTTTTTTCCAGTTGATTATTTTTTCACCGGTTTGCAAAATGGCTCCTGCATGTCCCGCTTCCTGCAGGAACAGGCGGATTGCTTTTTCCGGCAGCAAAAAACCGGCTGCTGGTTCCAGCCAGGCTTCATGGCCTTCTTTCAGAACAAAGGATGAGAGGAGCTTTTGATCGGTTACTGCCTGCAGAGGAATTTTAAAATCATGGGCAGCCTGCTTCACACCCTGTATGATGGGGTGTGCAGCAGGTCCGTAATACAATAAACCGCAGGGATGGTATACCTGTTCACCGGTTATGGCTTCCAGTTGATGCCATCCTTCATAAGCTTTATCAAGCAGGGGAATATAATCGCTGTGTTCAAAATATGCTTTGCGGATAATCCGGCTCTGTCCGCCATGCGCTCCCATTTCATGAGGCGTGTTTTGCTGTTGTTCCAGTCCCAGCACCCGGTAACCCCGTTTCGAAAGTTCATAACAGGTGGAAGCACCCATTGATCCTAAACCGGCAACAATTACATCAAAAGACTCCGAAGTCATGTTAATAAAAGATGAATTGAAAAATAATCATGATTCATAACGGTTTCTGTCGTATCTTTGCGGCGTTAATTTGAGTTCGACAGCATTTTGTAAGTGAACGTCTTTTCTGCTAATAGTTAGTCTTCTTTACGTTGCGTTTTTCTCAAGTATTTTTTTAAAGTTAATTTTTTTACATGAACATTTATGTTTCAAATCTCCCCTTCGCCGTGGTGGACGAAGATCTGAGGAGTTATTTTGCCGAGTACGGAGAAGTTATTTCCGCCAAAGTAATCATGGACAAATACACCAACCGCAGCAAGGGTTTTGGTTTTGT
This sequence comes from Chitinophagaceae bacterium, assembly GCA_035439185.1. Lineage (GTDB taxonomy): Bacteria > Bacteroidota > Bacteroidia > Chitinophagales > Chitinophagaceae > JJ008. The sequence goes on along the minus strand of DAORJS010000252.1, from coordinate 968 downwards.
TGAAATGAGCGATGATGCAGCCGGACAGAAAGCAATTGCTGAACTGGATGGCGCTACAGTTGAAGGCCGTTCTATCAAAGTAAACATTGCCAAGCCACGTGAAGAAAGGCCTGCCAGAACGCAGAAGCCTTCTTATTCCAACAGCCGCTGGTAATAAAGTTCTTACTATGAAAAAACCCTCCCGCTTGGCGGGAGGGTTTTTTATTGGGTATATATCAGGCTCTTTGTTTCGGTTTTGCAGCTGCTTTCTTGGCGGCAGGTTTGCTCTTCACCTTTTTCAAGGCCAGATCAATAGCCGCACTGAGATTGGCAAAAGTGGGTTTCACCGTCAGCATCACATCATTGATAAAGAAAGCCGGAATTTCTTTTACACCACGATTATGACCTTCTTTGATATCATCCTGTACCTGCCAACCCCAGGTTCCGTTGACCAGGTCTTCGAGGAATTTCTTGCTCTTTACGCCTGCTTCCTTGCTATATAATTTCAAACTGGTGGTCCCCAGGTTCCGACGATTCTGAAAAAGGATATTATGCATTTCCCAGAATTTATCTTCCTGACCGGCGCCTACCGCAGATTCACTGGCTTTCAGACTACGCTGATGGATCAGCGTAAGCGGAAAATGCCTGAACTGGAAACGGATTCTGCCATCGTATTCCTCTAATATTTGCTTGACGACTTCATTGACTTTCGCACAGTCTTCATTTTCATATTCTCCAAATTCAATCAGGGTAACGGGGGCATCTTTTTTACCCACGAACATTTCCTTTGGTTCAATAATGATGATATCTTCTTTCTTTAATGCCATTTTTCTTTCTGCTTTTTATGGATCGGACCCGGCCCAGGGTCCTTTACCTGATAACAAATATTCAGCCATCTGGTTGACCGTAAAGCAGTTATGCCATAAAGTCAGCCTCTTGAATCGGATGAAGATAGGGTATTTTTTTACCCGGCCAAATCCGTCTGACAT
>DAORJS010000251.1:0-4271 GCA_035439185.1 Chitinophagaceae bacterium | reverse complement strand
CGCATGCCATATATAATAAGTCTCAGCAAATTATAGCACAAGCTGAATTCAGGGTGAGCAGACTGAGTATCATTGATGCCAAATCAAAACTGAAGATCACTGATTTACCAACCGAAAGTCCGATAATCGGATTGGCCACTGACTCTTCCGGAAAATTTATTGTGGCTGCCACTGAGAGAGGTAATATCCTTTTCATTGACACCCGTACCTTAACAATTAACCGAACGATTCTGGCCAGCGCTCAGGTCGGAGGTGGCTTTTTTGTTTTTCAATCCTACCTGCCCCTGTATTTTACACGTGACCATCTTTATTTCACAGGATATGTGGACCGGAACGATAGTACTTACAAAGGGAATTACCGTAGCGCTGTCAAACCGGATATTGATGAGTATTATATTTACCGCTATCAACCCACTACCAATGAACTGACCATTTACTCCAAACATAGTTTTAATAAACCCTATGCTTTTTTCCGCGATCCCCGAAAGCAGGAACTACAATTGCTGGCAGAAAAGAAGATGATCTTACTGAATATGAAGACCGGTAAATCAGATACCACTGTTTCCACCAGCTTCCTCGGAATGAGTAATTTTGAAAAAAGTTTTCATTTTTTGGATGCACTTGCTCAAAGCCGTTTAGGAATACTGGAGGATAACGAATACCAACTCCGCATTTACCATCCCCAAACCCTTCAACCTACCGATTCCATTCCCAATCTTTACCGCTTCCTTCCATTACCCGATGGCCGGTTGCTTTATCAGGGAACCGACCGTTATTTTTATACCTACCGCTTCGATACCAGAAAGTCCACACTGCTTTCGCCCGACTCCATTGCTTTCAGACCCTGGTGTTATGCCTTACTTGATTTACAAGAAGGAGTGATTGGCACGGTTACAGCCAGCGGACTGGGATCGGTGAATATTAATCAGGCAACCATACAGTTTCCACCAGCTACTACCGAACCACTGCCCTGGGGACTTTGTGTTACTGGCCCTTCCACCTTGGTGTATGGCACGGAGAATAAAATCTATGAATTTGATTTTGGCGGATTGCAGCTAAAAAGAGAACTGGCCACCATGACGGGGAATATCAAAAATTGTCTGTTTGCTTCCTCGCCACAACCCCGGTTGATTGTGACCACCGTTGAATATGATAGCCGGGGTACCCTGCTCAGCGATTCCGTATTTGCGCTTGATTATGCCAGTGGTAAAAAAATATGGAGCTATGATCTCCGGCAGAATAAACTCGATAATATCCGGCTGAGCAATGATGGTTCCCGTTTACTCTTACTCACGGGTTGGTCAACTGTAATCATTCTCGATGTAAAAGATGGCAAACCCGTTGATCGTTATAGTGCTGCTGACCGGATATATGGAGCAAATTTCAAAGGTAATCGTAATGATTTATATAGTGGAATGGTGGCAAAAGAAGGACAATACCATATTCAGGGATTTTCCGGTACCGTCGCACCCTTCAGTTATATGAGTTTTGAATCACACTACCCCTTCCGCGTTTTTGAAATAGAGAGAGAAGGGAACTATGCAGCAGTGGCTTATCCGGAAGACAGCCGCTTTTATGTGATTCCACTGAGCCGGGGTACATCCATGCGGGAAGTAAAAAATAATGCAAGGGTTTTGGCATTCAGTCCTGATGGTAAATGGCTGGCTTCAGGCTCATTTATGGGGGGATTTATTAAACTGTATTCATTTCCCTCGCTGGAACCGGTTATCGAACTCAAATGCGGCGTGGGAAAAGTATTTGACCTTGTTTTTTCCAACAATTCAAAATTGTTATTCGCCACATTGGAAGACGGACATATCAGTATGATCAATATTCCCGAAAAGAAAAAAGCAGCCAACCTGATTCTGACCGGCAATAATTTTCTGGTGCAAACAGCAGATGGTTATTATGCTGCGAGTAAATCACAGGTCAATGATATCGGGCTGAGAAAAGAGAACCGCTGTTATCCTATCAGCAATGCTGATCTCAAATTCAACCGGCCAGATCTGATTTTAAAAGAAAGCGGGGAGACTGATACTTCATTGCTACAGGCGTATAGTAAAGCATATCAGAAAAGATTACGTAAATCAGGGATTGATCCCAAACTGCTAGATAATTTTAATAGTTTCCCGGAAGCGCAGATCAGTAATCAACGGCAGATTCCAGGATCAACAAATAATTCCAGTTGCAAAATTCCCGTGCGTTTTATATCTAACGGAAGTCCGTTAAAGAGTTTTAATATCTGGGTGGACCAGGTTCCTCTCTTTGGGGCAGCCGGATTAACCATCACTGCCGGAAAAAGAAAACAGATGGATACCATCATCACCGTCCCGCTGTTACCGGGACAAAACCGGATCGAAGCAGAATGCACCAGCATGGATGGGATCCGTAGTATCCGGGAACAGGTCAGTATCCAATGTACCGCAGATGCCGGATCGAAAACATGGTTTATTGGTATCGGGATTGACCGGTTCGCTGAAAAAGGTCATGATTTGAATTACAGTGTGAAAGATATCCGGGACCTGGCTGCCAAATACCGGGAAAGATTCGGAGAGACACTAAACATTGATACCTTATTCAATGAAGCAGTCAGCAGCAGCGCGGTAAAAGCACTCAAGGCGAAGTTGAAAAAGACAGCTGCCAATGACCGGGTCATCATTGCTTATTCAGGACATGGTTTGCTGAGCAAGGATTTTGATTATTACCTGAGTACTTATAGCGTGAACTTTGATCATCCCGAACAAAACGGACTGGCATATGAAGAGCTGGAAAGTCTGCTGGACAGTATCCCCGCCCGTAAAAAATTAATGCTGATTGATGCCTGTCATAGCGGGGAAGTGGACAAGGAAGAATTGACCCGCATCGAGGCAGCAGCAGATAGTTTACAACAGGAAGGTACCAAGGGAGGTAAACCCACTTATACGGGCAAAACCACATTGGGGATGAAGAATAGTTTTGAACTGATGCAATCGCTCTTTGTGAATGTGGGACGCAGCACCGGCGCTACGATTATTTCTGCAGCAGCGGGTACTCAGTTTGCGTTGGAGAGAGGGGATTTGAAAAATGGTGTGTTTACTTATAGTATTCTCGAAACACTCAATAAATATCCTTCCATCAAAATCAGCGAACTGAAAAAAATAGTAGGGGAGCGAGTGGAGCAATTAACGAAGGGATTGCAAAAACCAACGAGCAGGAATGAAGTGATGGCAGTGGATTGGAGTTTGTGAGTTTTTTTCACCGCAGAGGCGCAGAGAGCGCTGAGAGAAGCTTAACCGCTCGAAGAGTCCTTTGGACGAAGACAGGAAGGCGCGAGGAAACGCTAAGAAAATTTCACGCAAAGAAAGGTTTAGGCAAAAAGATTTCTTGCAGCGGATAACAAGGTATTAATCTCTCTTTGCGTATCTCTGCGTCCTTTGCGTCTTTGCGGTTAATTTTCTTCTAATCCGCCTCTTCCAGGTGAAAATGCTGGTGATGTGCCCCTGCCGCAATATGCAATGCAAATCCCATAATGGCCGTATCCTTCAGAATATTGATCAGCGCCATCTGCCGCATTTCCTTATCTCCCGCATCCATATAGTTTGGTACATGGATCGTCAGGATGAAAATGATCAGCAAAACAGCCAGCAGGTACCCGGTGAATTTTACATACTGGTTGGTGAGAAAGGAAAGTCCCACCAATACAAATGCCGCTCCCACCACATAGGCCCACTTGATCCCGCCTACCAAGGAAGGAGGAACATATACCAGTAAATCCCTCGGATACATAAAATGAAAGATGCCAAATGCAATCAGCACCAACGACAAGAGGTAAATCGCCACCCTTGATACAATATGATATTGTTTCATGATGGGAGTATTTGGTAAAAGGTAAGTGATTTACCGGATCATTTACCTGACCTGGCTCATTATCACTATTACTCAGGCAAAATAGTAGGCAATCAGCATGGAAGCTGCCCCCAGGGCCAGGCCGCCATAGATCTCCACCGGGTGGTGGTCGGACACAATCAGTCTGGAGGTACAGGTAATGCCTGTGATCAGAAAAGCCATTGATAAATAGATGCCCAGGTTCAGGTCACCGGCCAGGGCCAGCAACAGCATGAAGCATAGCATCAGTCCTACAGAAATGGCATGCAGACTTACTTTCATGATGATATTCCCCAGCAAGGCAAGAGAAGCGGAAATCCAGATCGCCAGGGTTAATTGTACAGAAGCTTTGGGATAATCCGGCAGGTTACGCCATACATACCAGATCCAGAAATACCAGATGCCAC
>DAORJS010000250.1:0-4275 GCA_035439185.1 Chitinophagaceae bacterium | reverse complement strand
CGCTTGAGCGGAATCGTGAACCACCATGTACCCAAATACCTTCGCACCAACCAGATGCCCACTTATGAAACCAATTGTATTGAGGATTGGGAAACCAAACTGGGAAAGATCGTGGATGAAACCATTGACAAGAATATGACCCTGATCAGCGGTATTCCCCCCTGGATGCAGATGTATTTTGACGAACTGATCAAAAGAAGCGGAAAAAAAGTCGGGGACTTATTCCCCAATTTCAGTGTAATGGTGCAGGGTGGGGTGAACTTTGAACCCTACAGATCCCGTTTGATGGAAAGCATTGGCAGAAAAGTAGACAGTATTGAATTATTTCCGGCCAGTGAAGGATTTTTTGCTTTTCAGGATTCACAGGAGGCAGAAGGATTATTGCTCAACAGCAACAGTGGTATATTCTTTGAATTTATTCCAGCCGGTGAAATATTCAATGCCAATCCAACCCGGCTGAGTCTGAAAGATGTAAAAGTAGGAGAGAACTATGCCCTCATTATAAATAGTAATGCAGGACTCTGGGGTTATAATATCGGCGATACCGTCAGGTTTGTATCTGTGGCCCCTTACCGTTTGGTCGTTACCGGTCGTACCAAACATTTTATTTCTGCATTTGGCGAGCATGTGATCGGAGAAGAAGTGGAAGCCTGTATGCTGAAAGCTGCAGAAGAAACAGGTATTCAGGTAAATGAATTTACTGTGGCTCCCTTTGTGAGTCCCGACGCAGGTAAATCCTATCACGAATGGTTTGTTGAATTTGAACAGATACCCCATGATCTCCCGGCATTTGCTGCCCGGCTGGATCAGCACCTGAGAGATAAAAACGTATATTACGATGACCTGATCAGCGGGAATATTCTCCGGCCGCTGAAACTGACACCCGTTGGCAAAAACGGATTTATTGACTACATGAAATCAATTGGTAAATTAGGCGGACAAAACAAAGTACCCCGGCTGAGCAACGACCGGGTGATTGCCACCGGATTGACAAAATGGATATTGGATTCCGCTACTGTGTAATATGACCCAGGAACAAACGATAAAACGCATTGCAATTTTTGGATCAACCGGTTCAATAGGTACTCAGGCACTTGAAGTGATAGCTGCTAACCCGGATAAATTTTCAGCTGAGGTGCTGACAGCACAAAGCAATGATGAATTACTGGTGGAGCAGGCCCTGCAATTCAATCCCAACGTGGTGGTGATCGGGGATGAAAAAAAATATTCAAGCGTAAAAGAAGCACTGAAGGCAACAGAAGTAAAAGTTTTTTGCGGGGAAAAGGCACTGGAAGAAGTGGCTGCCATGGATTGTTACGATATGATGCTGGCCGCCATTGTCGGCTATGCCGGATTAAAACCAACCCTGAAAGCAATAGAAAACGGAAAGGCGATCGGCCTGGCGAATAAAGAAACCCTGGTAGTGGCAGGTGATATCGTGATGCGGAAAGCAGTAGAAAATAAAGTACCGGTTATACCGGTTGACTCCGAACACTCTGCCATTTTCCAGTGCCTGGTGGGAGAGACCCGTAACCGGATCGAAAAAATTATTCTGACTGCATCAGGAGGTCCCTTTATCGGCCGTAAACCCAATTATCTCGTGAATGTAAAGCGGGAACATGCTCTACAACATCCCAACTGGAGCATGGGGGCCAAAATCACGATTGATTCTGCCACCCTGATGAACAAGGGACTGGAAATGATTGAAGCAAAATGGTTGTTCAATCTCAAACCGGAACAGATCCAGGTGGTGATCCATCCGCAAAGTATCATTCACAGCATGGTGCAGTTTGAAGATGGGAGCATCAAGGCACAGATGGGTTTGCCGGATATGAAATTACCCATTCAGTACGCGATGGCTTTTCCCAGAAGGATCAAGAATGATTTTCCCAGGTACGATTTCAAAAAAGTGAGCACCCTTAGCTTTGAAGAACCCGATACCAAAACATTCCGGAATCTGGCACTGGCTACAGAAGCATTAAATAAAGGCGGGAACCTTCCCTGTATCATGAATGCAGCCAACGAAATTGCAGTCTTTGCCTTTCTTCGCAACCGGATTAATTTTCTGGATATGACGAATGTGATCGAAAAGACCATGGAAAGCATTCCCTTTATTGCCCAGCCCAGTCTGGAGGAATATTTTGAAAGCGACGGGGAGGCCCGTAACTTTGCAGCCGACATTATCAAACTGTAAACACCATTTCTAAATCTGTCACGGGTTTAGATTTTTTTTTAATAAGGAATATGAATCTGATCGCAATAAACTGGTCACAGGTGGGATTGATGGCAGGACAGCTTCTGCTGGCACTTTCCTTACTGGTCGTACTGCATGAATTTGGCCATTATATCACCGCCCGCTGGTTCAAATGCAGGGTAGAAAAGTTCTTTCTTTTCTTTGATCCCTGGTTTGCACTGGTAAAGAAAAAAGTGGGTGATACCGTGTACGGTATCGGCTGGCTTCCACTGGGAGGTTATGTAAAGATTTCCGGAATGATTGATGAAAGCATGGACAAAGAAGCCATGAAAGAACCGCCCAAAGAATGGGAGTTCAGGAGTAAACCAGCCTGGCAGCGACTGATCGTCATGATGGGTGGAATTATCATGAACGTGATTGTTGCTTTTGTTATTTATGCATTCATCCTGATGATCTGGGGAGAAAAGAAAATTCCGACTGCGTCGATGAAGTACGGAATTCATGTGGCGGACAGTACAATCTATAAAATGGGATTGCGCAACGGAGATAAGATCCTTGAAATTGATGGAAAGGAAGTAACTGATTATGAAAAATTACGTCGGAGGCTCCTGCTTGGCAGTACGGTTACGGTTGACCGGAACGGACAAAGAGTAAATCTTTCACTCGATGAGGACCTGATTGGTCAACTGGTGGAAAACAGAAGCAAGGATGCCACCGGTTTTGTGGAAGTCAGAAAACCCGCTATAGCATTCCTGGTTCCGGATACCACCCGAGCTTATAAAGCAGGACTGCGGAAAAATGATCAATTGGTCGGACTGGATTCCATCCGTTTTCAGTTTTATGATGAACTGCAGAATGAATTACTGAAGCTGAAAAACAAAACCAGTTTATTGACAGTAATACGGGATGGAAAGGAAGTGAGTTTTCCCGTGCAGGTAAGTCAGGAAGGCAAGATCGGTTTCCTGCCGTATGGAATGGATTACCAGCAAATGGATAGCATGGGGCTGGTGAAACTGAATGTAAAAAAGTACAGTTTCTTCGCAGCATTCCCTGCGGGAGTGAGAAGGGCAGGAGCTGAACTGAAATTTTATATTGAACAGTTCAAAAAAATCCTGAATCCGAAAACCGGTGCTTATAAAGGGGTGGGTGGATTTAAAAACATGGCCCGCATCTTCAATAAGTACACCTGGGATTGGGAACAGTTCTGGACCATGACGGCTTTCTTATCGATTGTACTTGCATTTATGAACATGTTGCCGATTCCTGCTTTGGATGGCGGACATGTGATGTTCACATTATATGAAATGATTACCCGCCGTAAGCCCAATGAAAAATTTCTGGAATACGCCCAGATTGTAGGCATGATCCTGCTGCTGGGATTGATGTTGTATGCGAATGGGAATGATTGGTTTGGGTGGGGGAAATGAGTCGAGAGTCAAGAGTCGAGAGTCTAGAGTCAGATGTCCCAGGAAAAGGATACTTACTCTAGACTCTCGACTCTTGACTCCCGACTGACTATGGGGGCGCCCGGTTTTGACAGCATAGGTCTTTGAAAGTGTAAGCATGTACTGCGTTGCGTAATTAGCAGTTTAATCTGAATACGAAAACCATAAATGGCAATACTCAGTATGCCATGGCTGCCTAATCAGTGATTAAGTAGTCATTAGGGCCGCCGGGCCGGTTCGCTTGTTTCCATGCCCCGCCGCCGACTCAAAACAAAACAAGATGCTGCAATATCAGGCTGTGCGTATTGCTTAAGACCATCCAGCTAAGGAAATAATCGGTTGCCGGTTCCTCCGAAGGAGTCCTTCGGACCAGTTGTTTCCCGACAAATCAAAACAGGATAAACATGTAGAAAGCTTTTGATGAATATGTTTGGACAGGAGTTCGATTCTCCTCGCCTCCACAGTTAGCCGCCATTGTATCTGCAATGGCGGCTTTTTTATGTCTTGATGATAATTGCTTCTTCCTTATATCCATATACACTTAATATATGATTTGTTAATGTAGCGATACAACTACAATGTATCAGGGTTAAACATTACCGGGAAAATGTATTTGCACTATTTTTTAGGGTAAAT
>DAORJS010000249.1:0-4288 GCA_035439185.1 Chitinophagaceae bacterium | reverse complement strand
AGGCCAATATCTTCTGCACTGCGTACACCATGTCCGATCCGGGAAGGATGAAAAGACTGTAAGGTATCTTTTACACTGGCAGGACCAGCCGCTTCACCGGCATGGGCCGTACAGGGAATGCCCAGTTCATGAGCCAGTTCAAATGCTTTGATATGTGCAGTGACCGGGTAGCCCGCCTCATCTCCGGCAATATCAAAGCCCAGCACATGGGTGCCTTTGAATTGTTCGGCCAGCCGGATCGTTTCCATGCTTTGTGCTTCATTATAATGACGCAGGGTGCAAAGGATCAGTCCGGCCTGAACACCCGTAGCTACAATTCCTTCAGAAACAGCATCATTCACGGTCTGTACCACGGTGGCAGGATCCAGTCCGCCGGCAATATGTAATAAAGGAGCAAAACGTATTTCGGCATAGATCACCTGATCAGCCTTTAACTGTTCGAAAAGATCCAGGGTAACCAATCGCAACTGTTCCCTTGTTTGCATCAGTTCAAAACCTTTCACGGCCCTGGTGAGATAATCATTCAGGTCGGTGCATTTGGGAGGAGCTACAAAAGAACTGCGGTATTCTTCCTCGGTGATAGCCGGGTTGATCTGCTGAACCACTTTATAACTGAGACTGCAGTCGAGATGCAGATGAAGTTCAATTTTAGGGAGCTGACGATAATCCATAAACACAGGCCTTTTCGATTGAAGTAAACCACAAAATAACCGGAAATAAATCTGAATCTGCTTTTTTAGTCTTTGTTTTTGCAGTATCAGATTTCCTTTCTCAATACATTATTCTCCAAAGGCAAGGATGGGCAATATATCTTTCAGGCTTTCCACGCTATGAAAATAGGGATGTTCAATACTGCCTTCCACTTTTTCATGTTCCCAGGTGGTATGATAAGGTATATGGATGGCATGGCCGCCGATACTCAGTACAGGCAACACATCGGATTTAAGGGAGTTGCCAATCATCATGAATTCTTCCGGCGCAATATCAAGATGGCGGATCAGGGTCTGGTAATCGGCTTCCTGTTTATCACTCATGATTTCAATATGGTGAAAATAGGATTCAAGACCAGATTTTTTGAGTTTACGTTCCTGGTCAAGCAGATCACCCTTGGTCGCCATTACCAGCCTGTATTTTCCTTTGAGTTGCGAAAGGGTTTCGGGTACGCCCTCAAGTAATTCAACCGGTTTGGCCAGCAGGTCCTTGCCATATTCAATGGCTTTTTCAATCACATGATGCGGTATGGTATTATCAGATACCCGCAAAGCGGTTTCCACCATACTCAGCATAAAACCCTTCACCCCGTATCCGTACAAAGGAATATTCTGTAATTCTGTTTGGTACAGTTCCCTGGTAGCGGAATGATGGGGCAGATAATCTTCCAGCAGGGCACTGAATTTATCTTCGGCCTCCCGGAAATAAGGTTCATTGACCCAGAGGGTATCATCGGCATCGAATGCGATTACTTTGAAGGGCATTTTGTTGGTTGCTTAGTTCTTTTTTGCTTTGAGAAAAAGCAAAATAGTATTGAGATCGGTATATATACTTCTATCGGTATTAAGCAGCTGGCCGGCTCTTTCTTCCAGCTCCGGATCCTTTTGTTCCCTGGCGAAGCTGATGAGTGATGCTTTTGTCTCTGTTAAAAATCTGAAATAATCATCTAAGCCGAGGTCGGAAATTTCAAATTCATTATGGGTGCCGGTAAAGGCGGCGCCAGCACTTCTGCTCTGGGCATTTTCTGCTTCATCAATTTTCTTGGACCACTGTACAGCACTCTCCACGGTATGAATCATCGCATCCAGTCCTGTTTTTCTTTCACCCCTAGCCTCCTCATGCAGATAATCCTTTCTTTTCAATTCAAAATTCCTTCCCAGGTATAATCTCTTCACTTCATCATCTGCGGCCAGTTCTTCTGCCGTACCATGTTTGTAAATCTTTCCTTCGATCAGCAGGTAGGCCCGGTCGCAGATCGAAAGGGTTTCAGTTACATTGTGATCAGTGATCAGGATCCCGATATTCTTGTGTTTCAGTTTAGCCACGATGGCCTGAATATCTTCCACTGCAATCGGGTCGATACCTGCAAAGGGTTCATCGAGCAGGATGAATTTGGGATCCACCGATAAAGCCCGGGCGATTTCAGTTCTTCTTCTTTCCCCGCCACTGAGTACATCCCCATTACTTTTTCGTACGTGCTGGAGCCGGAATTCATTCAACAGGGTTTCCAGTTTATTGCGTTGTTCTTCTTTCGACAACTTGGTCATTTCCAATACAGCGGAAATATTATCCTCCACACTCAGTTTACGGAAAACCGATGCTTCCTGTGGCAGGTAACCAATTCCCATCTGCGCTCTTTTGTACATAGGAAGGGCGGTAATGTCCTGGTCATTCAGGAATACCTTGCCCTCATCAGGTTTTACGAGACCTACCACCTGATAAAAGGATGTGGTCTTACCGGCCCCATTGGGTCCCAGCAGCCCCACGATTTCCCCCTGTTTTACTTCAAAGGATACATGGTTCACCACGACGCGGTTCCCGTATTTCTTTACCAGGTCTTTTGTTTGAATAGAAAAGCTCATGCCCGGCAAAAATAAGCTTTGACGGGCAACGGAACCTTTTTCATGGCTATTTAACGCTGTTTTGACTAATCACGCTGCATCGTTAGCTTTGCAGCCTTATGAAAGTAACTGATCATATCAAAGACGCAGCAGGAACCCTTGTTTCTTTTGAAGTTTTACCACCCCTGAAAGGAAAAGGCATTGACGCCCTTTACCGGCACCTCGACCCCCTCATGGCCTTCAATCCTGCTTATATTAATGTTACCTATCATCGCAGCGAACATGTGTTCAAGAAAAGGGCTGATGGCAGTTTTGAAAAAGTAGTGGTCAGGAAAAGACCCGGCACCGAAGCCATTTGTGCGGCCATCATGAATAAATACAATGTAGATACCGTACCCCATATTATTTGCGGCGGGTTTTCCCTGCAGGATACAGAAGATGCTTTACTGACCCTGAGCTACCTGGGTATTGATAATGTGCTGGTGCTTCGCGGGGATGCCGCCAAAAACGAATCTGCATTTGAACCGGAACCGGGCGGACATAAATTCGCCGGTGATCTGCTCAAACAGGTTACCAATCTGAATGCAGGGGTGTACCTGGAAGATGAACTCAAGGGTACGCATAAAACCGGTTTTTGTATTGGTGTGGCCGGATATCCGGAAAAACATTTTGAAGCCCCCAATATGGAGACTGATCTGAATTACCTGAAGAAGAAAGTGGATGCGGGTGCTGATTATATTGTTACGCAGATGTTTTTTGATAATGCAAAGTTTCATGCTTTTGTGAAAGCTTGCAGAGAAATTGGTATCCAGGTACCGATCATCCCGGGAATGAAGCCCATTACTTCCAAAAAACAACTGACTGTTCTGCCAAAGACCTTTCATATTGATCTGCCAACAGAATTAAGCAACGAAGTACTCCGTTGTAAAACCGATGAAGAGGTAGAAAAAGTAGGAGAACAGTGGCTGCTTCAACAGTCAAGAGAACTCAAAGAAGCCGGCGTACCTGTACTGCATTATTATACCCTCGGCAAACCACATGTGGTGGCGAATGTGGTGAGGCAGCTGTGAGAGGGCTAGTGGCAAGTGGCAAGTGGGGAGTGGGGAGTGGGGAGCTTGCCCGCCGAAGCATCTGCGAAGGCGGGTGGGGTTCGGTCCGAAAGTCGGAAAGTCCGGAAGTCCGGAAGAAGGGCGGTTTTTATTTCATCTTTCTTTTATTCAACAAACGCTTCCAGTTGTTAGACTGATAGACTGACAGACTGAAAGACTGCCTACTGATTACTGCTGACTGCCGACTGCCTCTACTTCTTACTAACAATCGCCTTCAGCACTTTCTCATCCACCACCACAGGATATTTTTTTCGTAATGCTTCTTCCCATTGCTTTTCAAGTACCTGCTGGTAATCGTTGATCAGCATTCCACGGGCTTCATCAAAACTGCGTTGCGTGGGCTGATGGTAAACCTGAACCACGTATCCGAAAGAAGCGGTATTGTCAGATTGGTTGAGCAATGGACTGGTCACCATTCCTGCCTTTGGTGTTAATTTTTTCAGATTTGGCACCTGGTTCCATTCGAAGCGGGCCGAATCAGCAATTACTTTTTCAGGCAATAAGGCGGCAATTTTTTTCCAATCGGCCGGATTGGCCAGTACTTTATCATAGGTGCTGGTGGCGCTGTTCATATCGGCACAGAAAAACAGAACAGCATCCACACTCTGCTGCCAGAGATATTTTTGT
>DAORJS010000248.1:0-4291 GCA_035439185.1 Chitinophagaceae bacterium | reverse complement strand
CGGTCTCCCGTCTGGTGGGTGCCCCTCCCGGTTATGTGGGATATGATGAGGGTGGACAGTTAACCGAAGCAGTCAGAAGAAAACCCTATAGTGTGGTATTGCTGGATGAAATTGAAAAAGCCCATCCGGATGTATGGAATGTATTGTTACAGGTTTTGGATGATGGAAGATTAACGGATAACAAGGGCCGTGTGGTGAATTTCAAAAATACCATCATCATCATGACCAGCAATATTGGTAGTCACCTGATCATGGATGCCTTTGATGGGGTGAAAGAAAAAGATATTGCGTCTGTAGCAGAGAAAGCCAAGGTGGAAGTGATGAACCTGTTAAGACAGACCATTCGTCCTGAGTTTTTGAACCGCGTGGATGAGATCATCATGTTCCAGCCTTTATTGAAAAAGGAAATCGCCGGTATTGTAAAAATTCAGTTGGATGGATTGAAAAAACTGGTGGCCGAAAGCGGGATACAATTACAGTTCAGTGATTATGCCCTGGAGTATTTATCAGAACAAGGCTTTGACCCGCAGTTTGGTGCCCGTCCCTTGAAGCGTTTGATCCAGAAGGAAATTGTCAACCAGCTCAGCAAGCGGATCCTCGCTGGTGATATTGATAAAACAAGGCCGGTGCTGGTGGATGTGTTTGATAATATGGTGGTGTTCAGGAATGAATAACCCCGACCCCGTCAGCGGTCAAAGACCCTGACGGCGGTCTTTCAAACTATTTTTAAAACCCGCTCCGCGAATCTTTCAGTTTCGCGGTTTGATGTTATCGACCCCGTCAGCGGTCAAAAACCCTGACGGCGGTCCTTCAAACTATTTTTTAAAACTCATACCTCAAAAACAGCCCCGTATTCTCCGAAAAACTAAAAGTCTTTTTACCAGTCTGATTCATATCCAGCATCAAGCCTGTTGCCCATTTCTTCATCTGCAAACCGGTCCGGATACGCTCGGTCAGGTTCCATCTTTGCAGTCCGCGCTGCCAGACCGGAAAAATTTCAAGTTGATGAAATCCCTTTAATTTTTTTCCATAAGGCGGTTGAAAACGGAACATCCCGAATAAATCAATCTGTCCTTTTTTCTGCAGATCGGTAATCAGCCATCCAAAGAAAAGAAAATGATCCTTCTTGGTTGTGTATTGCACACCGGCCTTGGCTACCAGTCCCTGTGTGGTAAATTGTCCGACCGTTACCAGTCCGAACCCGTTTTTGAATTGATAAGACAATGCATTGGTGGATCCCCACAATGCAGGCGATTGATGATAATCCACACTAGCCCGGTTGCGGCTGAAATACAACCAGCGTTTTTGCTGATCAGGTTTAGTATCAAAGAACCGGAACCACATGATATCCACTCCAGTTCTTTGATGACCAATATACCATTCGGCAGTTTGTGCTTTTGATTCGATGAAGGCACTAATCAGCAATAAGAAAAACGATCCCATCCATCTTCGCCACTGCATCAACGGAAGGATTTTAAATGTTGCAAAAACTCAGCCGGCTTTACAACAAACGGCAGGTGGGAGGTTTCCATCTCCACCACTTTTTTAACGCTGCCATTATTTTTTATCATTTGTTGCTGCAGGGCATAGGGAACAGCCGCATCCAGTTTGGTGCTGATATAAAACTTGGGGATCTGTTTGAAGGCAGGGCCCAGTTTCACCACATCATTCAAACCTTTCACCGGTTCAGCACGGTGATATTTCACCAGGGCTTCTTTCATCGCAGCGGGACAATCAGCACAAACCACAGCTGGGATGGCTTCTTTTTTAATACTCACCAGTGAATAATCTTCATTAAAGCTGAAAGCAGGGATGGGTTGATTATTCAGGAAGCGGTTGGTAATGGAACTGGCGCTTTCCCCGTTTTTAGGGAGATAAGCGGAGACATAAACCAATTGTTCAATTTTGGCGGGCATCAGTTCTGCCACCTGACTGATAATTATTCCGGCCATGGAGTGGCCTACCAGTCTTACTTTGCCATTTACTGTTTTGATCGCATCTGATACTGTTTTTACATAATCCGATAATCCCACACCGGCTCCATAGCGGTTATCAGCGCCATGGGCGGGCAGGTTAACCACAATAACATTTGCCCGGATTGCCAGTTGATTCCTGACCATCCCCCAGGCCGATTCATCGGCCCAGGCGCCATGGACCAATACATAGGTCGGGTATCTTTTTTTATCTTCCTCCAGTGCTTTTAACACTAATTCGGCAGCCTTGGCGCCTGAATTTTGTTGTTGTCCGGTGATCAGGTTTCCATCTTTAACGGCAAAGGCTGAAAACATGGGCCCTACCACAAAATTGGTATTGGGTATTTTTCTGGCTTCATCTTCAATCCGGAAGGGTTGGATTTTTTTGCCCACATAGGCATCGGCATAATTCTCTTCACTATTGGCAAATCCGGTCCATTTTTTTCCTTTCACGAGGTATTCACCATTGGAAAGTTTTGCATCCAGTAACACACAGGTGCCATGGCAAATAGCAGCCGTTGGTTTACCGGTTTGGTAAAAGCGGGATACAAATTGAAGGAGCTCCGGATTTTTATACATAGTGTACATGGGGCCCTGTCCGCCACAGACAAAAATGGCTTTATAATCATCTGTATTGACCGTGGACAGTTTCAGGGTGTTTTTGGTCAGGGCCATTTTTGCCGGATCCTTTTTAAACCCAAGCGATATATAATCAAAGGCAGCATACTGGCTGGCATCTTCGGGATCACTGAAACCATCGAAACGGATTTCACCTCCTTCCAGACTGGCAATCTCTACCGTATATCCTGCTTCACTGAAAACCCAGTAAGGGTGAGAGAGTTCGGCATACCATACGCCGATTGGCCATCCGGTAGTGCCGGACACTGCAGGGTTGCTGGCAATCATGAGAATTTTCCCCTGATTACCGGCATTGTGCTGGGCTGTTGAAGAAAATGTAACCATTAGCCCGATGATCAGTAAACGAAATGCTTTCATATTGAATTAATATTATTGAGATGCAAAAATGAGCCGGAACATTACCTTTGTAAGGACTGTCACCTAATTGTGTGCTACATACTTTTGGGTAAGTATCTCCCGGAAACAAAGCCTTCCATATGCCTGATTTCATTTATAAAGGAAAAGTGTATTACAACCCGGTGCAGCTGGTAATGGAACAAATCGGCGGAACCTGGAAGGCCCCGATCCTCTGGCGGCTGAAAGACCAGGTGATGCGTTATGGTGAATTAAGAAAGGATATTCCGCATATCTCCGATAAAATGCTCACCACCCAGTTAAAGGAACTGGAAGAAGATGGATATATCCTTCGTAAAGTATTTGCTGAAGTGCCACCCCGTACCGAGTATTCACTGACTGATCATGGTCGTGAGATCATTCCATTGATCACCGCTATACGTAATCACGGATTGAGCCTGATCAAAAAATACAATAAGGAAGAACAGATATAAAAAATGAGCTGAGACCCATTCTGGTTTTTTCTATCTGGAAATACCGTGAAAAAACCCTTGCCCGTTTTATCCGCTTTAGCAAATTTGGACTCCATAAAATCTGTTATATGTCAAAATGGAGTGATGCCAGAAAATTCTGGTCGGAAACAATCAGAACGATGGCTTTTGCAATACTGGGTACTATCGGCCTTTATTGCGTGGTAAGCCGATTAAACAATCAAAGGGCTTATGAAGCAGAACTTGATAAAGAAAAACTTTCAATCCGTTCCAGCGCCATTGATCAGTTTTTGAATGAAAGCCATCAGTTTACTGCCATTGCATCTGATGCTCTTCGCACCGGTAGCCCGGAATCAATTGACGGATATGAAAACAGGAAAAGAGACCCTTATACACAGTCGTTGATGAAAATCAGGCTTTTTTTTGCCAATGACAGTGAAATCAACGGCATGATTGACAAGATCAATTTACTGGATAGGCAATTACATAATTTTATGAAAGTGGAGACACGTAAAAAAGAGGATTGGGAACCTGTCCGGCAGCAGTTGAAAGCAGCGCATCACAAACTGGCAGAAAGAGTTCTCAGCGGACTCGGGGTTACCGGGAATTGAATCTTGTTTTTGAAAAGATCATTCCACTCCGCGAAACTTTTAGTTTCGCGGGTTAATGCTATCGCCTCCGGTGATCATATTTAACGGTTTACTGTAGTTTTTATCCCTAATTTCAGTTCAGTAAAACCTCCGCCCATGTCCAGCATCGACCGTCGTCAGTTCCTGCAAAGATCAGGAGCAGTGCTCCTCCCAGCAATTATCCCCGTTTCCGCTATGGCGGGAGAATCAGCACCTGCTGAACGAC
>DAORJS010000247.1:0-4299 GCA_035439185.1 Chitinophagaceae bacterium | reverse complement strand
AATGTAGAATGCGCACTTAGTTTTGAAACATCTGTCTTGTGATATCTTCTGCTCAGAAATCGGGTCACCAGCGATGAATAAATGGCAGAGTATGTTCGGGTGTCTAACCGGTGCCTGATAATACCAATCAGCAGCCATCCCAGATGAACAGCAGATAAAATAATCAACCCCTGATAAGTTCCCTTTATCAAATCATTAATCGCCACACCCAAAAAAAAGGGGCGAAGCAGGTTACCCAGCATTTCTATGCTGAATAAAATATAGGTAAGCACCAGCCGGTACCGGTGCTGTAACATGATTTGTTTTAATATGGCAAAGCGCGACATAACTTTTCTGTTTGGATAAATCCATCAAGCTCACAGTTAGCTTCCAACTATGACAATTTTTGAAAATTTAATGGGTATTGTTGCTGAACCGGGTAGGCTAACTGATTAACCTTGCACAGCATTCAGTGCTGATAGTAAGACCCTGCACTTTGACACTGGTTTAACCAATGCCCAAACAAAAAGCGCCGGCTGATACCGGCGCTGAATTCACATATGTATTAAGCTGAAAACAAGGATCTAAAAAGTGTTTTCCAATGACCTACATATTACTATTTTAAATATTTGCCTTCATTAACGGGTAATTATCCGCATACCTCCATTGCCCCCGCTTTGCAAGCCTGTTTTACTCAGGCTATAAGTAAAGCTCAGTAAAAAGAACCGGCGCAGGGTTAGAACCCGGCTATCTTCGATATAGTTATTATTTGTGTTCCGGCTGATGCCTACATTTTTATTCAATAAATCACGGGCACTGAGTTTGAGCTCACCCCTGTTGAATTTCAGGATTTGCTTACTGATACTGGCATTCCAGATCGGCACTTTCAGATTGAAACCTGCCGCTCTTTGGCTGTTGATGGTGTAATTAAAATCTGTTGCAAAAAAGAAACCTTTGGGTAACTGCCAGTCAATTGAAGCATTGTAATCCTGCGAAAAATAAGTAGCCGGTGTCAGCGACTGCACAGAATAGGTGGAGCGGTTATAATTAATCCCTGCTCCGAATCCCAGATTAAGCTTATCTGCCGGACTCAGATCGAACCGGATATCCGGCCCGATAGTAACGGTGCGTATATCATTGAGAACGGCCTTGCCATTGATATCGTTAATCAGTAATTTATTCCGGTTGAAACCTCCGCCTGTACTCAGTTCTATAGTACCCTTCAGGAATTTCACCGGCATACTGTAACTAATATTTCCGTTGATATTATATACCCCGTTTACATTCACGGGTTTGGAGGTACGTATCCCATTCAGCAGGTTGATGGAATCATAGTTTACAATCTTGTTCTTCGTGGTCTGCAGGGTGAAGAACATAAAAAAGTTTTTATTCCGGAACGGACTCAGCCAATTCAAATGTCCCTGTACGGTTTGGGTAAATTCCTGTTTCAGATCCGGATTTCCTTCCCGGATATTCAACGGGTTGCTATTATCAGGAACCGGTTGCAATTGCTGCATACTGGGCTGATTGGTGCTGGTTCCATAGGTTATTGAAATACTTTTGAAGCGGGAAAAATTATACTGGAACCTGGCATTGGGCAGGATATTCCGGAAAGACTTACTGATCACAGAATCCTTGTTTCCATTGACGATCTTCCCCTGCAGTTCGGCCTGCTGCCAGGAGGCACCAACAGAATAACTGTATTTTTTCTTCTGTGTCCTGATCCGGATTCCGGCATTGGTAAATCCATAATCATTCGAAAAATCATTGCTTAACTGATTATTGATCTGATCATACTTTCCGTTGCCTTTATTATAATCATAGGTCAGCTTTTCCGAATTGTTACGGCTATCACTTTTACCCAGACTCAGCTCCAGCAATGATCTTTTGCCTAATGGTTCTGTATAAACCGCTCTGGCATTGTATGCTTTTAATTGTGCATTTGTTGCTGACTGCTGGTTTAATGTATCCCTTTTCAATAATGTACCGTTGGGGTCATAAAAACGGTTGATGGATTGCAAACTGCCATCCCCCTTACTGTCGTTCAGACTTGTTTGCAGGGAAAGCGAAAAGGTTCTTCCCTTTTTGGCAAACTTTTTCCGCCAGGTAATTTCATTCCTGAAACTATAGCCCTTACTGGTTGATGCATTATCACTATTACCATCATTGGTCAGGGTTTTCAAAGCAGAAAGCGTCTGATAACCGGACTGGCTCCTGTTATCCGCTTGTTGAAAGCTCAATGAAGGAGTAAAGCGGATGCTGTTCATCGAATCCAGCTGCCAGAGCAGGTTGAAATTGAGCCGGTGATTATTGCTCAGGTTATCCGCATAAGTATCCTGATTATAATAGGAAGTACCAGGCAACAGGTATTGCCGTTGGATATGGCTTTCCTGCACCGGGTTCATCCGGTTATAAAAATAATTGCTCTGCAAGTCCAGCTTCTTTCCAATGATATTATTATAATTCAAACCACCTCCCCATGCGGTGGTAATTCCATTTCTTCCGCCCATATTCGTAACCCCCATGGCCGCAGCCTGGTCACCAGTCACGGAGATATTGATATTTCCCCCGCCGCCTCTTTGCATTCTTGCCAGCTCACCGGTAAAATTGAGGATATCCATAAATGTAAATCCCTCTCCATTATCATTATTGGCCATACCAATGGCTGACATTTGCCGGGCGCCCTTGAATGAGTTCACATTGAATTTCCCTTCATACCGTTCCCTTGTACCCCCACCGGCCATGACTTTTCCGAATACACCCTTCTTTTTATCCTTTTTTAATTTGAGATTGATGGTTTTTTCATAATTGCCGTCTTCAAATCCGGTAAGCTGTGCCTGGTCACTTTGTTTATCATACACCTGTACCTTATCAACCGCATCAGCTGGCAGGTTCTTGGTGGCTATCTTGGGATCGTTTCCAAAAAACTCTTTTCCATCCACCAGTACTTTCTGTACTTTTTCTCCCTGCGCCTTGATGGTGCCATCTTTTTCCACTTTCACTCCCGGCAGTTTCTTCAGCAGGTCCTCCACACTGGCATTGGGCTGTACTTTAAACGAACCGGCATTATACTGAATGGTATCATTGATTAATGTCACTGGAGGCGCTTCAGCTGCCAATACCACTTCTTCCAGCACTTTGGCCTTGTCACTAATGGCCAGGTTACCCAGATCGGGATTCCGGTTCGATTCTTTGATTGTAAAATATTTATTGCTGTTATGATAGTTTACATGGGTGATCAGTAAGCGGTAATCGCCGTCTGATAGTCCCCTTACTTCAAACCGGCCATCATTACCCGTCATGGTAAAACTTACCAGCGAGGAATCCTTTCTATCCAACACTGAAACAGTAGCCGCTGCCACGGGTTGCTTGCTGATCGTATCGTAAGCAATTCCTTTTACTGTGCCGTTACGTTGAGCCGAAACAGTACTGCATAGTCCGGTAAACAATAAAATAAATAAGTAGATTTTTCTCATGGCTGTTTGATTCAGCTACGAAAATATTCTTACCCGGCGGGAGAAGCGGTTAACCGGGGTTGGTTTAATGTTAATGAAGGTTAAAGAATGAAGATGCCGGCGACTCATAGCCAGCTTTTATTCCTCCACCCGGCTGCCTCTTTCCGCATCAGGCCTTTCCTGGTCATAAACCATCAGTTTGACCTTCCATTCCATCGGGGAATGAAACTGAAGGCTGAGTTCCATTTTTACTTTATTGCTACCCTCTGTGGAAGGATGGGCCTGGAAGACAATGGCCGTAAATTTTTTCTCTTCTTTCGGAGATTCATAGTCGGCTTTGAAACGAACCTGCTGATGATCGCCCAGATCCGCTGATAAATTATTCAGCTGATTATATAAAGATCTGAATTTTTGTTTTGCTTTTTCAAAGCTCTCCGTTGTCAGCATCAGGGCCTCCCAGCTGTAAATACCTTTTTTGGAAGAATGTCTGGTAATGCTGCTCTCTTCAGCTCCGTTCACCTGCAGGGTGCACTGGTATTCGGTGGTTTGGGGAGATTCGGTAATTACTTCACCACGGATATGATCAAAATGACTGGCATGGTCGGCAATCACTTTTTTCATATCATTCATGAATGCATTGCTGACGGGCAACTTCAGTTGCGCAGAAAGACCTGCTGATAAAACAGAGAAACAGGTAAATAATACAAGGGTTTTTACGGTTTTTTTCATAAGTAACTGGATAGTTGGGTTAGTATTCGGCATCAATATTATAAAATTTAGCGTTTACTATATACTTTTAATTGAAATCCTTTCGTTAACCCTGCATAAAACAACAGACTATGAAAACCAGAAGTATCCGGTACCA
>DAORJS010000246.1:0-4306 GCA_035439185.1 Chitinophagaceae bacterium | reverse complement strand
AACGTACTTGAAAAAAGAAAAACCTTTGGCAAAGAACAGAAAAAAGCTTCTTAGTTTTTGGGCAGCTATCTTTTTTGCTGTGCAACTGCCGGCTCAGGCCAGGAGCGGGATGGAAAACTATCATCAGGTGGGAGAATCGCAATCTTATTTATGGATTCCGATGTTACATTATACTTCCCAGAAAGGCTATTATGCAGAACTGAGGTACAATTATGAAGACGCCGGAACGGTCTCTTTGTTTGCAGGTAAATCTTTCCGGTTAAACCGTAATCAATTTTCGGGTACCCTGACCCCAATGCTGGGTTATTCTGCCGGTAATTTTCAGGGTGTTTCTGTCGCCCTGAATACTGAAATCAGTATCTCCGGTTTTTATTTTTCCTCCCAGATGCAATACAGCCTAGGCCTTGCAAAAAGTAAGGACAATTTTTATTTCAATTGGTCAGAAGCCGGATACGACCTCACCGAAAAGGTATTTGCCGGTCTTGCTTTTCAATATACACAACAGGCTGCTGTTGGAGAATTTGACCCTGGACTTGTTATCGGTCTGAATGCAGGTGATTTTTCTTTCCCGGTTTATTGGTTTCGTCCTTTTGGAAAGCACCCGTTTGTGATGGCCGGTCTGAACTATGAGTTTCGTTTAAAGGGTAAAAAAAGGACTAAGAGCTTGTCCTTATAGTTACTTATATATTAATTATCAATTTCTGAAATAACATATTGAAACATTTTGACTGATAAATTAAAATAAAGTTCTTGCTGATAATTCCAGAAATATCCTAAATCCAAACTATGAAGTACCTATTAATGGCAGCTTGTCTGCTGCATGTCTTTTTCTCCAACGCCCAGGTTAAAATAGGGGACAATCCCGGAACTATTGATGCCAATTCCCTGCTTGAAATGGAGGCCACAAATAAAGGGTTACTCCCACCCAGGGTCACACTTACCAGTCTGAGCAGTGTTTCACCTTTGACGGGTACCGTTCCTGCCGGTATGACTGTATTCAACGGATCCGGTTCTCTCCCTGTGGGTTTTTATTACTGGTCTGGCACTGAATGGAGAAAACTGGAAAACGGGTATCAGAACCTGGTGGTGAAATCTGCGAATGCTACGCTTTTGAAAAATGAAACCTTTGTGCTCGCCAGTAATGATATCACGCTTACTTTACCCGTTGTTACCAATGCAGACAACGGGCTGCAAATCACCATTAAAAATTATGGCACTTATACGGATTTGATAACTGTTCAGGGAAGTGGAGGGGCCACTGTTGACGAAAAGGCGAATACGACCCTTACACGATATGTAGGTAAATCTTTTATCGCCTATGGAGGGAACTGGGTGGTAAAAAATGGCAGTAATTCACAGGAAGATCATATTCTTGATGTGGATGAAAACAGCAGCTGGACATCAGTCGAGGAAGTGATTGCCTTTCTTGATTTGCATATGACCGGCCCGACAGTAATCAGGCTGGCAGATGAAGCGGTTGAAATTTCTGCCACAGTCGTAATTGATTTGCCATATCCGATTACCTTTCAGGGTTCGTCCTATGGCACAACAACAATTCAGGCAGCGACCGGACTTACCGGAAAACCGATGTTTCGTTGCCTGTCAGAAGTCTATTTTAAGATGCTGACCTTTGATGCCACCACCCTGGCCAGTTATGGGACTGTTGCCGGTGAGGATGCGATACGTTTATTAGGCAGTGGCACTTATAATGAAGTCAAGGACTGTTCCTTTGATGGTTTTTATAACACCATTCTGGATTCAACCGACGCTGAGCTTTGGGTTTTTGAATGTGATATCTCCAATTCAAGAGGTAGTGGCATTTTAGTTCATGGTGCAAACAGCGGGGTAATCCTAAAAGTGGCAGAAACTGATTTTATCGGATGTAATTACGGTGTCAATCTCAGTAAAGGTTCAAATGCCACGATTCAGCTCGCATCAGGCGGATATTATAATGCCAACAGCGGAGATACAGCAATATACTATCAGCCGGTCAATTTCACATCTTATACCAGTATATCCATAACCGGAAACTCCTGGAATAATACAGGAAAATATATTGAAGGATTTGATTTTACAAGGTCTGACGGAAGGGATGCCAATGTGATTATGGAAAGCAATGCCGGGGTTGGTGACGCCAGTCCCAGCAGCACCATCAATGTATTAAATAATGCCTCTACTACAACAATTATAACAGGAAATACCTGGTATAAAGGGAGCTGGACCAATACTTCCAGTTCCACGACCAAGTGGACCATCGCCAATAACCGGGTTACTTATCAACCTACCAACAGAAGAAATGGCTGGATGATTATATCTGGGAATCTGTCCTGTAATAACGCAAACCGGACGATTTCATTAGGGATTGTTAAAAACGGCAGTACCGGCACCCGCTATGGTGAAACAACTCTCCGGATTACAACCAGTAATCAGCCCTTCCAGTTTTCAACTGTAGTTTACCTGACAGATATCGCCCCCGGGGATTATTTTGAAATTTACTGTACCTCCGCCAATAGTTTTGATGTAGTCACTTTTCAGGATGTACTATGGCTGACTAACACCAAGTGATGAATATAAAACTATGCTGATGAAAAAAAATCTGATCTTCCTGTTATCACTTTGTATGGTTGTCGTTTTACCGCAACTATTGTTTGCGCAGGGTTTCACCAATCAGGGAAACCTGCAGGTGCATAGTGGTGCCAGTTTGTCCAGCAGTCTGGCTTTTACCAATAGCAGCACCGCCGCTTTAGTGAATAATGGTGATTTATATCTCAGGGCAGATATAGCCAATCACCAGGTATCAATGGCATCGGGATCAGGAACGCTTTACCTCAATGGGTCTGCTGCTCAGCAACTGACAGGTTCCGCGGTTTTTAACACCTATCATCTCGTTACCGACAATTCTTCCGGGATCACCCTCAATAATAATCTGAGTGTGGGAGGTAACCATAGTTTTGTCAATGGACTGATTGCCAGTTCAGTTACTCCTAACTACCTGATCTATCAAAGCGGAGCCACCCATAGTGGTGCTGCTGACAGTCGTCATGTAACCGGTTGGGTTAAAAAAATCGGATCTGATAATTTTACTTTCCCCGTTGGTGACAATTCTTATTTAAGAACCATTGCCATATCCTCTCTGAGTGTGAGTGCGGAATTCAATAGCCATTATTACAGAAATACCGCTAATATCTATAATCTGCAATCACCGATTGTAAAGGTCAGGGCTGCTGAATACTGGCAACTGGATAAAATATCCGGTGGCAATGCCAGGGTGACCCTTACCTGGGATCACTCAAAGCTCCCGATGGATAATATCCTGCTGACGGAAATCAGGGCCGGACATTATACCGGTGGAAACTGGACAGATGCAGGAGGCTCCGCTACAGGTGATGTAGCCACCACCGGCTCTGTTACTTCTAATGCGATCAGTTCTTTCAGTCCTCTGACATTGGCATACACCAGTTTTCCGATTCCTTTAAAACTGGTATCCTTTACCGGTTGGAGGAAGGGAGCTGTTTCCTACCTGCATTGGGTATCTGAAAACGAGCAGGACATGAGTCATTTTTCGTTAGAAAGAAGTGTAGATGGTAATCAGTTTATTCCCGTCAGTACCACCAGTGCCAGAAACCGGGGCATCCGGGAAATATACAGTAAAGAAGATCCATTTGCCTTTAACGGAATCGTTTATTACCGTTTAAAAAATATTGACAATGATGGCAGTTTCAGTTACTCCAAAGTGATTGCGCTGACAGATAAACAAACATTTGGTACGGCTATCACAGTAATGAACCCTGCTAAAACTGCAATCACCTTGCTGAACCGCTCCGCACCGGCAGGTAAATATGAATACCAGTTGTATAGTAAAAGTGGTCAAAAGGTCAGTGAAGGTAAAATTGATATGACGGCGAATGGAGCCGTATTAATCAGACTGCCTTTACAAATTGCAACAGGATATTACACACTTCACTTGCAGGGACAACTGATGCGGTTTTCGCAGCAGGTGCTGATTGAAAAATAATACCATGGAACCTTGAGCATGGCCCTGGTGGCGGAACCATTTATTTGTGTCTGACTGCCAGGGTTTTTATTACTTCTTCCAGATTGGATCCTTTGGCCTGTAATAAAACCAGATAATGGAAAAGCAGGTCAGCGGCCTCTCCAAGGAATTTTTCTTTATTATCATCCTTGCTTTCAATCACTAATTCCACCGCTTCTTCTCCGACTTTTTGTGCAATTTTATTGATGCCTTTGGCAAATAAAGAGGCGGTATAGGATTGTTCAGCGGGCTGATCTTTTCTGTCTTTTATTA
>DAORJS010000245.1:0-4327 GCA_035439185.1 Chitinophagaceae bacterium | reverse complement strand
CTGGATGGCACGGCAAAAGGTGGTGTGGTGCTGGCTATCGCCAATCAGTTTAAAATTCCGGTGAAATTCATCGGTGTGGGCGAGAAAATGGAAGATCTGCTGGTTTTTGATAAGCATGAATTCGTGGATAGCTTGTTCAGTCTGGAAAATCAACAGAACAAGTAATAATCAGAGGCTGCTGATAAAACCAGGGCCTCTGCACCGTTCAAAGGGTAGCCAATGGCCATGTATGATAACGATAATACTGTCAGAACCTCTTTCGATCTGAATTATATCAGTGAGTACCTGCAACAGGCGCAGTGGGCTGAGCTGGTGGAATTGAAAAAACTCATCTCGGAGCTGGCCCATGAGAAGGGAAGACCGGTTAGTATTCTTGATATCGGGGTAGGTAATGCAAGGGTCCCCAAAAGATTAAGCGGTATCAGGGAAATATGGGAGATGGTTTCATCCTATGATGGCACTGACAATGCTAAAGCCTGTATTGAATTGGCAGAGCATGAAATTAATTCTCTGGGGATCGGTAACAAAACATTTATACATTTCTTTGATGCCACATCACTTGACCAGTGGTCCAGGCAACATGATCTGGTGATTTGTACATGGTTTACACCTGGTAATTTTTATCCGGATGGATTTTCCTTTGAGGAGTACAATAGTGAAGCGGGCAGACTTGATCTTTCTGTGAATACAAAATTTACCAGGATATTCAGCCATGCCTACCAGCTGCTGCATCCGGGTGGAGAGATAGTACTGGGAGCCTGTTATATTGACAATGATTCAACAAGACTGAAACAGGAAGAATCATACCGGAAAATGGGCATGACCATCATAACCGATGAGAAAGACAGTTTTACTGCTACTAAGGAAGGGTTCTGGAGCCAGCGGTTTACACGGGAAAAACTTTTCAGCTACCTTCCATTCATACCGCAGTCCGCTTTCCGCTTTACTGAACTGGATACCTATGAATATGCCTGGCAGGTCCGGATAAAAAAACAATGATAATTTTACAAAGTGAAAACAAAAAAACTACATAAGGATAAAGTCAATATCATCACGCTAGGCTGCAGCAAGAACATGGTGGACAGTGAAGTGCTGAGCGGGCAATTACTGGCCAATGAAATTGATGTGGTGCATGAAAATAAAAAGCTGGATCACAATATTGTGGTGGTGAATACCTGCGGGTTTATTGATAAAGCCAAGGAAGAAAGTATCAATACCATCCTGGATCAGGTGGAACTGAAGCGAAGAGGTAAACTGGACAAAGTTTATGTTACCGGATGCCTGAGTGAAAGATATAAGAACAACCTGGAAGCCGAAATCCCTGAAGTGGATGCTTTTTTCGGTACCATGGAACTCCCGTTGATCCTGAAACAATTTGAAGCCGATTACAAGTCCGAGCTCGTAGGGGAAAGACTGCTGGCTACACCGCAGCATTATGCCTATATGAAAATATCTGAAGGCTGTAACAGGACCTGTTCTTTTTGTGCGATTCCCCTGATGCGCGGACAACATGTGAGCCGCAGTATGGATGACCTGGTGAAGGAAGCAGAAGGATTGGTGAAGAAAGGGGTGAAGGAAGTCATGCTGATTGCACAGGAATTAACCTATTACGGACTGGATATTTATAAAAAAAGAATGCTCGGTGATTTATTGCACCGGCTGGCAGATGTAAAAGGGTTGGAATGGATCCGTTTGCATTATGCCTATCCTTCCAAATTCCCGCTGGAAGTACTGGATGCGATGCGCGACCGGGAAAATATCTGTAATTACCTGGATATGCCTTTACAGCATGCGGCCAATAATATGCTCAAAGCCATGAAGCGGCAGATTACCAGAGAAGAAATGGAAGACCTGACAGCAGCTATCCGGGAAAAAGTACCCGGGATTTGTTTGCGCACCACCCTGATCGCCGGATTTCCCGGAGAAACAAGGGATGATGTGGAAGAATTGAAAGGCTTTCTCGAGAGACAAAGATTCGACCGCGTAGGCATCTTTACCTATTCTCATGAAGAAGGCACTACTGCTCATGACCTGGTGGATGATGTACCGGCTGAGGAAAAAGAATTACGGGCACAGGAAATCATGGAAGTGCAGCAGGAAATTTCTTATGAACTGAATCAGGAAAAAGTGGGAAAGGTTTTTAAAACCATCATTGATAAAAAAGAAGCCGGCCGTTACCTGGGCCGTACGGAGTTTGATTCCGTGGAAGTGGACAACGAAGTGGTGATCCATTCGGCCAAGAAACTGCCGATTGGGGAATTTGTCAATGTCCGGATCAGCAAGGCTTATGACTATGATCTGGAAGGGGAAGTGGTTGACTAAGGAGCAAAAAAAAACCAGCCGGTAGAAACCGGGCCGGTTCAGTTAAACCAGAAACCTGAGACCTATTCTGCCAACTTGCAATCACTTAATTCCACGCCACCGGTTCCATCTGCAATCAGACCGGTGACTGTTACCAATGCATCTTTTCCCAGTGCTTTGAGTTTGGGGGCCATGCTTTCATAGAAAAGGCAATAAAAACTGGCTGCCTGCATGCCTTCCAGTTTGTTATCGCCCATATTCAATTGCACCAAACCATCTGTCCGGTCGTTGATACTCCAGATATAACCAGTAACAGTAACTTCTTTTCCACGGTTATCTTCACTGGCCTCCAGGAATTTTTTGGCTTCTGCAATGGTCATTCCTTTTCTATTTTCTTCTTTAGGTGGGTCGGCAACCACTTCTTTCGTTTCTTCACCGTTTTTGGGGGTCTCTTTTTTCTCGGCATTTCCGCAACCTGATAACAAAGTGACCAGTATCAAACCACCGGCCATTAGTTTTTTCATTTGTAGCATATAAAATTAAATTTAGATGAAAGTACTGCTGCAGAATGATGTGCCGGAATGAATTCAGCAATTGCATGGATTGGTTGCTTAACCGCCAGCGCTGGGTTGTTAAGTGTAAAGGGCTGAGAGAAAAAGCAAAGGCTATCTTTTTTCGAGCAGTTGTAATACCTGTTCCCGTTTCCGTTGAGAAACAGGTACCATTGTTCCTTCTTCGAGTATAAGCGAACCGCCATCTTTTTTATCAAAGACTTTGATTTTGTCCGGATTCACGAGGAAACTGTGATGGGTACGCACAAACCCTAATGGCTCCAGAACGGATTCATATTCTTTCAGGTTTTTAGAAACCAGGATCGATTTATTGCCGGTAATAAAAAATTTGGTGTAAGTTCCTTCTGCTTCGCAATACAATATATCGGCTACTTTGATGAAATAGGTATTGTCAATATCCTTTAAAACAATTTTCTTCTCAGGCTGATGTAAACCGGTGAGTTGTTGCAACAATACCTGAACCTGCTGATGTAAAGTTTTTGATTGGAGATTTTTCCCGGCTCTTAATACCCCTGATTGCAATGCATCGGGATCTACCGGTTTCAATAAGTAATCAATGGCACTGAAACGGAATGCTTCAATGGCATATTGGTTATGGGCCGTAATAAAAATTAATTGAAAGGATGGATCCTGTACCTGTTTCATCAGGTCAAATCCGGTGCCGTCGTCCATTTCAACATCCAGCAGCAGCAGGTCGGGCTGGAATGACCTGATTTTCAGTAAGCCGCTTTGTACCCCATCGGCGGTTTCAATGGCGGTAACGGAGGGACAAAATTCTTTCAGCAATTGGGCTATTCCGGTACGCAGATGAGCTTCATTATCAATTATCAGGACTTTCATATTCGCGGCTAAAATACAAAAAGCAGCTTGTTTCTTCATTTTTTGCAGATATTCTTTCAATGGCTGCGGCAGCTAGGCTTTTTAACCCGCCTGTTTATCGGGGTGAATTCCGGGGATAGGGCAAAGTAGTTTTAAGTAAAATCTGTTATTATGAAACAAGTCATTGCACTCCTCGCAGGAGTGCTGATCCTCACCTGTGCACAGGCACAAATTTCTGTCCGTGTCAAAAAAAATGGCAGCGGCAGTGAAGTGGATGTCAGAACAACGCCGAAGAATACTGGTACTCCTTCTTCAGGACCTTCAGAAAAAGACAGTAAAACCAGTTCTTCCGGAAAAGGCACAAAAACCAGTCCTTCTCAGGAAACAAATACAACTCCTGTAAATGAAAGTCCAAAACCTGCGTCAGATACAGCAGCCAAACCGGTTGCGAATGCAGCCTATGATGCCAGTTATACAGGGCCGGCTAAAGTATCCCTCAAAGCTTTTTGGAATCATATGGAAAAAATAAAAGCGGGTACAGGTACGGCCTCCTCAATCACCAATGCGGATCGGATGCTGAAACAAATCAAAGAGCAGGATCCCGCCTTTGATATTTCAATGCTATCAGCCATGTT
>DAORJS010000244.1:0-4343 GCA_035439185.1 Chitinophagaceae bacterium | reverse complement strand
CCACCCATGAATACCAGTAAACCACCCCAGGTGATTACGGACATACCGAGGAAAGAGCTGGCTGCGGCCGTTTTCAACTGACTTGATTCTGGAGAAGTAAGCGTGGCAATCATGGTATTGAAGTCCAATGTGCCGGAGGCATAGGATAATACCAGTATCCCGATCAGGAAACCCAGGTCGGCAAAACGGGTAACGATGAATGCTTTTTTACTGGCAGCCACCGCACTGGGTTTGTCGTAATAAAAACCGATCAGCAGGAAGGAGGATACCCCCACGAGTTCCCAGAAAATATAGATTTGGAAAATATTGGATGATAAAACGAGACCTAGCATGGAAAAAGTAAAGAGACCGAGATAAGCATAATAAGTACTGAATCTTTCTTCGCCTTTCATATAACCCAGGCTATAGATATGTACCATCAGGGAAACCAGGGTCACGACTACAATCATCATCATGGATATCGGATCGAGGTAGAGTCCCATATCAATGGATACGCCCGGGGCAAACTGCAGCCAGGTATATTTAGCTGCGATGATATTGCTGTAACGGCCATCCTGGCTATGTGAGAAATATTCGTAAGCGGTATAAAGGGCAATCAGTGTGGACGCCAGTAATAAAACTGTCCCGATGATGCCGGAATATTTACCGGTATATTTTTTCCCAAAAAGCCCGAGCAGCACAAAGCCTGCCAGTGGCAGTAATGGAATCAGTGCGATGGTCAATGCGTTTGGCATGATGTAACAGTCTATCAGTTTTTCAGTCTATCAGTCTATCAGTGGTCAGGGTTTTCAAAAACTTTCAACTTTCAATTTTCAACTTTCAATTCCTCAACTCTTCCGCCTGCTCCACATCAATGGAGTGGTGGCTGCGGTAGAGATTAATAATTATCGCGATGGCCACGGCTGCTTCAGCGGCAGCGATGGCAATAATAAATACCGTGAAAAACAGGCCGTCCATTTTTTCTGGCCAGAGGTATTTATTAAAGGCGATGAAATTCAGGTTCACGCTGTTCAGGATCAATTCAATGCTCATCAGCATGGTAATCAGGTTCCGGCGGGTAAAAAAGCCATACACCCCGATAAAGAAAAGAGCCGCACTGATGAATAAAATATGGTAGAGACCTGGTTGCATGTTTTTATTTTGACCACTTGCCTGGTTTGATCAGCTTTCGCTGTTACCAATAGCAGGTGGGTTTTCTTCTGTTTGATTTTTTATTCTTAAAGCAATCACGATACATCCGATCATTGCTGCCAGCAGCAGCATGGAAATCACTTCAAAGGGCAGGGCATAGCCACTTTGATCCACATTCAGCATCTGCTCCCCGATGGCATGGATGGATACAGAACCGGTGGGGAAGGCAGAGAGATAAAATTCATGCTGATATACCTGCAACATAGTCAAAGCAAATCCACAAAAAACAGCCAGCAAAGCGAAAATCTTTCGTTGATTAGCCTGTGCTGCAAGCTTGTCTCCGGCCTGCTGGGTCAGGAATATTGAAAAGATGATCAGTACCGCAATTCCCCCCGCATAAACAACGATCTGAACCGCAGCAATAAACTCATACTGCAGCCAGAAATAAATACCTGCAATCCCGATCAGGGAAAACAACAGGTAGATGGCTGCCCGGAAAATATGCCTTGTAGTAACGGATAAAACTCCGCAGACCAGCGTTAAAGCTGCCAATAAATAAAATATGATGACTGATCCTGTTAGCACTCCATTTATTTTTAAAAAAACAAGAAACAAGAGACAAGAACCAAAACAAGAACCAAGAAACAAATAAGCACCAGTATTTAAATTAAAATCACCACTGATGGATCGGTATTTTAATTGTTGAGTCGAATGTTATTGTTACTTGCCTTTTTCTTCTCAGGTACTTTAGTTAAAATATGAAACTCTTCATCCCTTAGCTTACACCCCATTCGCCGATCCCTACTCACCGCACCCCACTCGCCACTTGTCACTTGCCTCTTGCCCAATCCCACTCGCTGAACCCCACCCGCCTTCGCAAATGCTTCGGCGGGCAATGCTCGCCACTCGTCACTTGCTACTAGCCTCACTCCACTCCCTCCATAATCTTCGACCCCGGGTTGTTCAGCACTTTCGTCAGTTTATTCCGGTCAAAAACACTGTGTTCAAAAGTCTGTGCCATTTTAATAGCGTCTGACGGACAGGCTTCCACGCAGAGATTACACATGGTACAGAGCTCAAGGTGGTAAACCAGTTTATCAATTGCTTTTTTCTTTTTTCCTTCTGGTGTCAGTTCATTTTTAAAAATCACTTTGATAGTACCATTGGGGCAGGCCAGTTCACAGGCCTGGCAACCTGTACAACGGTGCTCATTGTTTTCATTGTGGGGCATCACCACTTCTCCCTTGAAACGTTCCGGAAGTTCCAGGGTATTCCGGTTATCGGGGTACTGCTGGGTAATGATTTCTTTGTGGTGGGTGAAATAGTACATCGTACGCTTCATCCCCGTTGCCAGCGATTTAATCGCCCCGAAAACATCTGATATATATTTCTTTACTGACACGTTTTTAATTTTTCACCGCAGAGAACAAGAGGCTACAAGAGTTATCGCAGCGCTTGTTTCGCCCCATTATTTTAAACAGTCAAATCAACATTTCCAATGTCCCGCCTTCGCAAAGGCTTCGGCGGGCAAGCCCAATATCTAATTCCTAATATCCAATTCCCTCTCTAAAAATGCCACTTCAAAATCGCCATCGCTGTTACAATCAGCAGATTGATCATGCTGATCGGTAACAAATATTTCCATTCCAGATTCAATAACTGATCAATTCTTAACCGCGGGAAGGTCCAGCGGAACCACATGATCAAAAAGATCAGGAAGAAAGTCTTGCCAAAGAACCAAAGGCTGGAAGGCACATAGTCCATAGCATGATTAAATCCTTCCCAGTTCCCGATATGCAGTGGCATCGGACCACCCAAAAAGAGGGTGGCACCCAATGCACATACAATAAACACATTCACATATTCTGCCAGGAAGAAGAGGGCGAATTTCATTCCTGAATATTCCGTGTGGAAACCAGCTGTCAGTTCGCTTTCTGCTTCTGCCAGGTCGAAAGGAGCCCGGTTGGTTTCAGCAGTTACAGCAATGATAAAAGTGACAAAGGCAATGATCGCCGGAATATGTCCTTTGAAGATCCACCATCCATCAGACTGTGAAGCAACAATGGCTGAAATTTTCAGATCACCGGCCAGTACCACAATGGCCAGTACTGATAGGCCGGCAGTTAATTCATAACTCACAATCTGGGCACCACTGCGCATAGCCCCCAAAAGAGAATATTTATTATTACTGGCCCAGCCGGCCATCAGTACACTGATGACAGACAAGGAAGAAATAGCCGAAACATAGAGCACGCCCACATTGATATCCCAGAGCTGGAAATTACCGGCGAAGGCAATCGGTGCCAGTAATAACATAGCTACAATCATGGCAATATATGGGGCCAGGTTAAACAGGAATTTATCTGCTCCGGCCGGGGTCATCCCTTCTTTCACAATCAGTTTCACTGTATCTGCCAGTGATTGCAGCATACCTTTGGGGCCAACTCTGTTAGGGCCTAAACGGATCTGCATCCAGGCAGACACTTTTCTTTCCATGATCACCAAAACCAGTCCGAGTACCGCAAATAAACCAATCACTGCCACACCTGCCAGTACCATTTCAATAATGAGTACCCAGGTCGGGTTGAAATTTGCATTCAGCCAGCTGTGTAATTGATCCGCTATTTCGTAAAAACTCGGCATTGAGTCTGGTTTCAAATTTTTTTAACCGCAGAGAACAGGAGGTCGCATGAGTTTCCGCAGCGTTTTGTTGGCTCATCCCTATTGCAAACAACAGCTTCGGGTCAGCCATTTCGAACTTCGTATTTCAAACTTCGTCCTTCAATTGCTCATCTGTCTATATCCGGTATCACTAAATCCAGTGTTCCCATCATCGCAATCAGGTCTCCGATTTTTCCGCCTCTGGCAATTTTATCCAGTACGGAAAGATTGGAGAATCCCGGTGAACGGAATTTGATCCGGTAGGGGGTGGTACCGCCTTCACTTACAATATATACACCGAGTTCGCCCCTGGCTGTTTCCACCCTCGTATAAAATTCACCCTTGGGTAATTTCAATACAGCCTTGGTCTTGGCCTGGAAATCTCCTTCAGGAATATTATCAATCAGTTGTTCTACAATTTTGATGGATTCATTCATTTCCCGGATACGGATCAGGTAACGGGCAAAGGAATCACAGCCGGTTTCCAGTACTTCATCAAATTGCAGTTTGTCATAGATTTCATAGGGCTGTACTTTCCGGATATCGGAACT
>DAORJS010000243.1:0-4359 GCA_035439185.1 Chitinophagaceae bacterium | reverse complement strand
GTAAAACTGGATATGCCGATCTATGGTTGTGATCCTGATTTGTATGAGATGGGTAATAAAAGCAATAGCCGGAAAATATTCAAGCAATGCGGATTGCATGTGCCTCCGGGTTTTGAAGACCTGCGCAATGAGGAAGATATCATCAATGCCCTGACAGAACTGAAACTCAGTGACCCTTCTTTAAAAAGAGCTGTGGTTAAAATGAATGATGGTTTTTCGGGGGAGGGCAATGCGGTTTTTTCATTTTCGGAGATGGGAGAATCGGAAGAGTTGAAAAGATGGGTAACTGATCACCTGCAGCAACAGTTGAAAATTGTAGCCGGTGATCTGGATTACAAGGACTTTATGTTCAAGTTCCAGCACATGGGTGGCATTGTGGAAGCCTTTGTGGAAGGGGAAAATAAAACCTCACCTTCTGTGCAATGCCGGATCAATCCGCTCGGTGATTGTAAAGTGATTTCCACCCATGATCAGTTGGTGGGAGGGGAAAGCGGACAGGTTTTTCTCGGTGCTAATTTTCCTGCCAAAGAAGAATATGCGATTGAAATCGGGGAGTATGGATTAAAAGTGGCAGAAGCATTATCGAAGAACGGTGTGATGGGTCGTTTTGCCGTTGATTTTATTTCAGTGAAAGAAGGGAAGGACTGGAAGCATTATGCCATTGAAATTAATTTGAGAAAGGGGGGCACCACGCATCCTTATATTCTTTTACAATTCCTGACTGATGGGGATTATGATTATGAGAATGGTTTGTTCCTGACGGCGAACCGGCAAACCCGTTATTATTTCTGTTCGGATAACCTGCGAAGTGATAAGTATATCGGCATTACACCACCGGACCTGATTGATATCGCCATGATGCATAGTCTGCATTATGATGGTACTTCCCAGGAAGGGGTGATGTTTCATTTAATCGGTGCCTTATCACAGTTTGGAAAACTGGGAGTGGTATGTATTGGCAGTACGCCGGAGAGAGCGAAAAATTTTTATGAACAAACAGTGAAAGTGCTGGACGGGGAGTGTTGAAAATATATCCGCTTAGAAGCAGGGCCGGATTTTAACCAACTAGAAACAGATGACCCTAAAAAGAATCTTAGTAGTACTGTTCAGCAGTTTACTTTTTGCACTCAGGTTTAACGGACTTGCTCAAACAGCTTCTACCGGCGACTCCTTACTCTATTATCTGGGAAATATCAGCAATGCAGATGATACAAGCCGGATTATTGGTGCATTCATCTGGTTGAAAAAAAGTCCTGAATCTGAACTCGGCAATGAAAAGGTACTCGCTGCTATCGAAAGACTGGAATCAAGAGTTGATGAAATTGATTATTACGATCTGGTGACCAGCTATTTTTCCCGC
Source organism: Chitinophagaceae bacterium (assembly GCA_035439185.1). Taxonomy (GTDB): domain Bacteria; phylum Bacteroidota; class Bacteroidia; order Chitinophagales; family Chitinophagaceae; genus JJ008. The sequence goes on along the minus strand of DAORJS010000243.1, from coordinate 2,999 downwards.
CTGATATCATTCAATACCGCATCTGCCAATGCTACCAGTATCGCTCTATCTGAGCGATGGTTGCAAAAACATGAAATGCCAGGCACGAATTATGGCCGCTATGCTTACTTGTCTGTCTTCAGGGATTTGCGAATTCCTTACCGTAATTCAGGTAATCTGGCTAAAGCAATTGAGTATTTCAGTGAAGCAGAAAAAAAATTCCAGTCCGCTAGTGATTCCATGGGCATTTCAATAGCCACCAATGTACTGTCCGGTATTTATTACAGAACGGGTATGCTCGAACGTTGTAAATACTACCAGTTAAAATCCATCGGCTACCTGAATGATAAGCAAGAAGACTATGCGCTCCACCAATCCGCCCTGTTATATGGTGTTTCAGGAAAAGTGAACCGCTATTCCGTGTTAGGCAGTTTCTATATCGCCAACAATCAGCCTGCCATAGCGGTAGGGTACCTGAATGAGGCATTACGCTATTTTCAACTGCTGAAGGAGCCGATGTACATGACGGATGTACCCTTTCTTTTTTTACAGATGGCACGTTGTAAGACAATGGAAAAAAGTGACAGCAGCAGCTATTATTACGACAGGGCCCTGAAGTACATGCAAGATTATTCGAGTAATGGTTTTGAGTACGCAGCCTATTATCAGGAAAGAGGGCTTGACTTTTTCTATAAAAATCACCTGGACTCAGCCAAACATTATATCCTGAAATCCCGGCAACTAAGGGACTCGCTGAATATTCCTGTTTCCGGAGTATTTGGTGAGTTGACACCCGCTTATAATATGGCTTTGATCCTGTTAAAACAAAACAAGGCAGCGGAAGCAGCTGCCATACTGCAGCCGGAAATTGCCGCCATCCGTCAGCAGAATAATAAAAACCTGCTCCTGATGGAACTGACCTTAGCTGCTGATGCCTGGTTCCATGCAGGTAAATCCGATAAAGCCTACCAGGTATTGCTGGAAGCCTTGTCCGTAAAAGAGGAGATTACAAGCAGCGAAAACAGTGCGCGTACCCTGAGCTTTGAAGTAGAAAAGAAAATACAGGAATCAGAAAAAACCATCCTTTCACTCGATGCACAAAATAAGAACAACCGTAAAGTCAAATTATATCTTATCGGGATGGTGTCATTGCTCGGCCTGCTGGCCATCGGACTCTCCATCTTTTACCGGAATAAAAAGAGAAACAACCGGGAACTATCCTTGAAGAATGAACGGCTGGCTTTCACGCTTCAAAAATTGCAGGCCACGCAGACACAACTGATCCAATCAGAAAAAATGGCTTCGCTGGGAGAACTCACCGCAGGTATTGCGCATGAAATTCAAAACCCGTTGAATTTCGTGAATAATTTTTCAGAGTTAAATCAGGAGCTGGCTGCGGAACTGGTGGATGAAGTGGAGAAAGGAAACACAGCTATAATAAAACAGATCGCAGCTGATATAAAGGCAAATGCTGAAAAAATCAATCACCATGGCAAAAGAGCCGACAGTATTGTAAAAGGAATGCTGCAACACAGCCGGAGCAGCAGCGGACAGAAAGAGTTCACCGATATCAATGCGCTTTGTGATGAGTACCTGCGATTGGCCTATCATGGCTGGAGGGCCAAGGATCATTCATTCAATGCCAAATTCGAAACTCAATTTGATGAGTCAGTAGGAAAAATCAATGTCATTCCTCAGGACCTGGGGCGGGTGATCCTCAACCTGATCAACAATGCTTTTTTTGCAGTGAATGAAAGAAATGCCAGGGGGGAAGCTAATTATGAACCAACAGTCTCGGTTACTACATCGCTCTCCCCTCTCCCCGGGAGAGGGGTCGGGGGAGAGGTCAACATCAGCATAAGCGACAATGGCACGGGGATACCGGCATCTCTGGTTGATAAAATATTCCAGCCCTTTTTTACAACTAAACCCACAGGGCAGGGTACGGGTTTGGGACTGAGTCTGAGTTATGATATCATCAAGGCACATGGCGGGGAGATTCGGTTGGATTCTGAAGAAGGAAGGGGAACCGCATTTATCATTACGCTACCAATTAATCAGCTATCATGAGGGCAAAATCTATAAAAGGTAATTCGGTTGAGGCTATACAAGTGGCTTTGCAGGATTGTATGCTCGATGGATTTCAACCTACACTGGCCATTGTATTTATTTCGGTAAAACAGGACCGGAAAGCTATTTCGGAATTATTACATCAAAATCAGATTGATGTTTTTGGCTGCACTTCCTGCGGAGAGTTTACGGGTGATCACCATAGCGATGGTGAAATGGTGATGCTGTTACTGGACATTGACCGTCAATACTACCGGCTGTTACTGGTGGAAGGAAAAGATACTACGGTGGAAGCAGCTGCTTCTACATTGGCCGAACAGGCTTTGCAACAATTCAGGTCCCCGACTTTTTTATTGTCCTGTACCGGTGTATTTGCGGATGGAGAATATTTTGATGGGGATACGCTCGTCCGTGTCTTGGTTGATCAACTGGGCAGGGATTGTGTTTTCTTCGGTGGCATGGCGGGTGATGATTGGGAGATAAAGAACAGTTATGTATTCACCACGCAAGAGGAATCAGGCCATGCGATTGCTGCATTGGTTTTTGATGGGGATCGCGTAACTCTTCAGGGGATTGCTACTCATGGTTGGAAACCGCTCGGGTTAAGCCGTAAGATTACAAAAAGCAGTGGGAACAAAATTTACAGTATTGATGGTAAGCCGGCCGTGGAAATGTATTTAAAGTATCTCGGTATGGAGAAAAAGAACGGCGATGAAAATTTTGATCTTTTCAAGGATCTGTCGATACATTTTCCCTTCATCGCCCGGCGCAAGGATGGGGAAACGATTATTAAATCACCCCGTACTATTGACCGGGAATCCAATGCACTGGTGATGGATATAGAAATGGAGGAAGGTTCTGAGTTTTACTTTACCACACCACCTGATTTCGAAATTTCAGAAGAGATCATTGCTGAGGCGGCTGACATGAAAAAAATCATGGACAGCCAG
>DAORJS010000242.1:2983-4391 GCA_035439185.1 Chitinophagaceae bacterium | reverse complement strand
CGATATCATAACTCAGGCTCAACCCTAATCCCGTACCCTGTCCGGTGGGTTTGGTAGTGAAGAAGGGTTGGAAGATCTTGTCGAGGATTGATGGAGGGATACCAACACCATTGTCTTTGACAATTATAGTGACCTCACCCCCGACCCCTCTTCCGGGGAGAGGGGAGAGCGTTGTTTGCACTTCAACGGTGGGTTCATAGCCGGCCTCTCCCAGTTTCTTTCTCTCAGCAACGGCATAAAAAGCATTATTGATCAGGTTCAGGATCACCCGGCCCAGGTCCTGGGGCAATACATTTATTTTCCCGATTGAAGAATCAAAATGCGTTTCGAAACGGGCATTGAAACTTTTATCCTTAGCCCTTAACCCATGATAGGACAATCGCAGGTATTCATCACATAGCGCATTGATATCAGTTGGTTCCATTTGTCCGCTGCCGCTACGGCTGTGCTGCAGCATTCCTTTTACAATACTATCCGCCCGCTTCCCATGGTGATTTATTTTTTCAAGATTCCGGATCACATCCTGCATCAGCTCTTTAGCGTCTTCCAGGTTTCCTTTCTCCAGTTCTTCTTTTATTTCATCCAACAGTTCCTTACTGACCTCACTGAAATTATTCACGAAGTTCAATGGGTTCTGGATCTCATGGGCAATACCGGCAGTGAGTTCACCCAGACTGGCCATTTTTTCTGCTTGTATCAGTTGCTTCTGGGTTGTCTGCAATTCAGTTAAGGCTTCTTCAGCTTTTTGTTTGGCTTCTTTTATGGCGATCAGATCCAGCTCAGCCTGCGCGGCATGGGCTTCTGCCAGTTGTAAATCATTAAAGCGGGTGAAGGTGAGGTTGAATACGGCAGCAAATCTTTCCAGTAACTGAATATTTTTTTCAGATTGTTCATCCGGCGATGCCATACCGATGAACCCTTTGTCAAAATATGCCACACTCTGCACCCTTCTTTTCTGAGTGAGTGCGTGGCTCAGGGGTATATTAAGTTGTTGAAGATATCGGATGTACTCCTCCAGTTCCTTTCCCTGCATATCCACCGTTACTGATTTTTCTTTGGTGGCCCACCCGTCGTATAATTTTCTGACAGAAGCATTATCGGCTGCATTGAAGTTGAATTTTTTGCCGACACCTGTTCCCTGCTCATCCGTGGCCCACATTTCCATGTCCCGGGTTTCGGGGTTCACAAGACCGATATATAATCGGTTGGGCTCAATACCCAGTCCGATCATCTGCCGGAAAAGCTCGGCAGCGGTGTCGGATAGCTCATCACTTTTTTGCATGGCCAGGGTTCGGCTACGCACTTTTTCCAGTGCCGCTTCAATTTGTGCTTCCCGGGCCTGTACTTCTGCTTTCTCCAGATCCACAAAGCGGGTATAAGTACCGTCAAACACAGCGGCAAACCGTTC
>DAORJS010000242.1:0-2883 GCA_035439185.1 Chitinophagaceae bacterium | reverse complement strand
ACTTTTTCCAGGGCAGCTTCAATCTGTGCCTCTTTGGCCTGGGCTTCTGCTTTTTGCAAATCCAGAAAACGGGTATATGTTTGTTCGAACTCTGCAGCAAAGCGATACAATATCTTTTTTTCATCGTCATCCAGATCCTCTTTAACCAATACGCCAAAGCAGCCATACTTGTTGAAGGCCTCAACATAATACAGTCCTTCTCTGAAGTTAGACGATTTTAAGTGTTCAACGTTTCCTACCAATTCGCTCCATACCGAAAAATAATTTTCCACTCCTTCAGGTGGAACATGATATGCCACTACGGATTTGCTTTTCCAGTCAATCAAACATTGCAGGGTAGCCGGCTCATTTCTGTCGAGCGGATAATTGATGGCTTTGCTTTCAAACCTTTGATGTTCTTCCCAGGCTGCCCAGAAAATATGCCGTTCTTTTTCTTCATCCGGCAGCCACAAAAAAGAAAATGCTGATGGAATGCCCAGTTGTAAGACCTGTTCATGAAATACCCGCAAGGTATCATCCAGTTCATTTGAATACTGCATCATCATGCTTTGCGCACGGGCACGTTCCAAAGCCAGTTGAATCTGTCCCTCCCTTGCCTGTATTTCCGCTTTTTGCAGATCAGCAAATCTTCTGTAAGCCAGTCCGAAAACATTGGCAAATCTTCTCAGTAATTCCCGGGTCGCTTCATCCGGTTGCTGCATGGTGACCGTCAGTAAAGAGCCGCCTGTAAAATCAGCAAATGACCAGAATGCCCTCAGTTCTTCTATTTGTCCCTGTACTGACTCAATCAGTTTATGATATCCATCTGGCGATGCATCTTTCAGAAACGCAAACCACTGCCGTAGTTTTTCCCCTTCGTTCACAATGATATAATCCTGCTGCTGACTGGCATAAGCCTTCAGTGATTCTTCAATAATCAATAAACCTTTCTTTGGGACTATGGCAGTCGTCTCCAGAATTTCCCCTTCCATTTCCGGCGGCTTGATAGCTGCCCAGGAATGTATGAACTCAGGGGATTCGTCATGCAAATGAATCACACAGGTTTCAAGATCTTTCTGCCCCAGCAAGCCCATTTGTTTACGCAACTCCCGCACCACTTCATTCAATTCGCCGGAAGAATGCATAGACATAGCCCTTGATCTTACCCTTTCCAAGGCCGCTTCAATCTGTGATTCTCGTGCCTGGGCTTCCGCTTTTTTGAGGTCAAGAAACCGGATATAGGCCTGCTCAAAAACATTAGCAAAGCGTTGAAATATCTCATTCTCCTTTTCAGTGAACAATTGTGCATCATAACGAAGAAGCTGAAGGGCTGTGTTCTTGGTAAAGATCACGGATACATTATACGCCTCGGTTGCCAGGAGGAATTGCTTCCGTTCATCGGATACTTTACTCAGGTCTGAGTGATTAAACAGGTAAGTCCACTGCTCATTTTTCTCCGGGCCGTTATAACATTTATTGAAAATCTGACCTTTCTGACGCGCCATAATGAAATCCCTGGCTATCTGTGTATCATCAAAATAAGGGATACGTAAATAACTTAAATAAACCTGACCGGGCACACCCACCCAATACTCCATCTCATCTCCGATTTCCGACAACACAATAATGCTGGCAGAATTTATTGGCACACCCAGGTCCATGATCTTTTCAAATACCACATTCACTACCTGCTGTAGTTCCTCACTTTGATGCATGGCAAGGGAGCGGCTTCTGACTTTTTCCAGTGCTGCTTCTATCTGTGCCTCCCGTGTCTGGGCTTCTGCTTTTTGCAAATCAAGAAAACGGGTATAGGTTTGCTGAAATACTTTTGCAAACCGCATCAGTATATCATTCTCCTGTTCTGTGTATGGTATACCGGAAAAATTTTCAATGTAAAGGGCTATATCATCCAGCAGTGTTGTGGAGATGGTTAAAGCCGGTTGTTGCAGCAGGAAGGCTTTGGAAGCCTCCGGAAAACCAGGCAGGTGTTTAAAGAGTTTTCTGTAAAACTGATCTTTTTCCTTTTTGGTCAGATTGAGTGCAAAAAACTGTTCTCCCTCTTTTTTAGCGGCATTGAAGCGATCATAATATAAGGCAGGAAAATACGGGATGACAATATTCGATGGACTGCCCAGATGATCTGCAATCCAGCTGTCGAAATCATTGCGGTTCTGATAATCCAAGATAAAACCGGTATGCTCCAGTGGAAGTTTCAGGAGTACCAGCTGATCGTAAACAATTTGTATCACCTCTTTCAGTTCCTCACTTTTCTGCATCCCCATGGTTCTGCTTCTCACCCGTTCCAGCGCCGCCTCTATCTGTGCTTCCCGGGTTTGCGCTTCCGCTTTCTGCAGATCAAGGAAGCGGGTATAGGTCTGATTGAAAACCGTTGCAAAACGGCTGATGATTTCCTGGTGTTCATCCGATAAAGGTTCAAAGCTTCCGGTTACCAGAGAGCCAAAAGCATCAGAGGATCCGGAGAGGTGAACACTCTTGGCCGCAGACATAAATTTTTTTACCGGTTCCGGCAAACGGGACAATGCTGTTTTGGTGAATCCAAATCGGTCCCAGTCCCGCTTCTCTTTACCGGCAAAAAGATAATGCCATTTCTTCGTTCGATTCTTCCAGTGATCCAGATAAAGCAGGTGAGAGGGATGTTCGTTATACTGTACAAAAAAACCATTCTCCGCTAATAAACCTTCCTGACTGGCCATCCACCAGGTGATGCCAAGGTTCTCTGGATCAACGATCATGAAAAAACAACGATCGAGTCTTGCATCGAGCCGGGTCAGTTCCGTATAAACATGCAGGATGAGTTTGCCGATTTCAGATGAATCCTGCATCGCCATACTTCTGGCGCGTATTCTTTCCAGTGCTGCTTCAATCTGCGCTTCACGGGTCTGT
>DAORJS010000241.1:0-4408 GCA_035439185.1 Chitinophagaceae bacterium | reverse complement strand
TTCGATCATGCCAGGTTTGAATACAGAGGTATGCACCTCGATTGTGCCCGGCATTTCTGGCCGGTGGAATTTATCAAACGCTATATTGATTACCTGGCCTATCACAAACTCAATACTTTTCACTGGCACCTTACCGATGATCAGGGATGGCGGATCGAAATCAAAAAATATCCAAAACTCACATCCATAGGCGGCTGGAGAAACGGCACCATCATTGGCCGTTATCCGGGAAAAGGAAACGACGGACTAAAATATGGCGGATATTATACACAGGAGCAGGTAAAAGAAATTGTCCGTTATGCCAAAGACCGTTTTATAGATGTGATTCCGGAGATTGAAATGCCAGGTCATGCATCTGCTGCGATTGCTGCCTACCCCGAACTGAGTTGTTTCCCCAAAGAACCCACGATTCAGTATTTCCCTAAAAACTGCAGTTGGAACGGTGATAGCACGGGCAAACAGGTGCAGCAAACCTGGGGTGTATTTGATGATGTATTCTGTGCCGGGCAGGATAAAACTTTCACTTTTATCCAGGATGTACTGGATGAAATCATGCCACTCTTCCCTTCCCGGTATTTACATGTGGGAGGTGATGAATGTCCCAAGGAAAACTGGAAACGTTGCGCCGGATGTCAGAAAAGAATGCAGGAGAACAAACTTAAAGACGAGCATGAATTGCAAAGTTATTTTATTCAGCGGATGGAAAAATACCTGAACAGTAAAGGCAAAACATTGATCGGCTGGGATGAGATACTGGAGGGCGGACTGGCACCCAATGCCGTAGTAATGAGCTGGCGGGGAGAGAAAGGTGGAATAGAAGCTGCTAAGCAAAAACACAAAGTAATCATGACACCCGGCACCCCGGTCTATTTTGATTATTCCCAGTCTTCCAATGAAGATTCAATTACGATCGGTGGATATAATCCTGTTGAAAAAGTTTACGCCTGGAATCCGGTTCCTGCGGAGCTGACTGAAGAAGAAGGAAAATTTATTTTGGGAGCACAGGCCAATGTATGGACAGAATACATGAAGAATACCCGGAAAGTGGAGTACATGATCTTTCCCAGAATGGCTGCACTCAGTGAAGTACTCTGGAGTACCCCTGAAAATAAGGACTGGAAAAATTTTGAACAAAGACTCCTGACACAGTTCAAAAGATATGAGCGCTGGAATGCCAATTACAGTAAAGCCTATTTTGATCTGATCCCTTCCATCTTACCTGCACCTGATAACAAAGGCGTCATCTGGAAGCTCGAAACTAAAATGCCGGCAGCAGATATCAAGTACATTACTCATTATGCCGGCAGACCTTATGCCCTTCGGTTTACAGAAGGAACCAATTATACATCACCCATCGCCATACAATCCGACATGCTGATTGCAGCCATCAGTATGAAGGATAACAAGGCCCTCGGCAATCCTGTTTACGAAACCTTTCATTTTAATAAGGCTACGGGTAAAAAAATCAGTCTGACCAAAGAGGCTTCCAAAAATTATCCCGGTGATGGTGCATTTACACTTGTTAACGGAGTAGTCAATGAAAAAGGGATGGCCAGAACCCGGGAGTTCCTCGGATTCAGTGGTGATGATTGTGTGGCAACCATCGATCTCGGTGCCAACGAAAAAATCGCCTTTGTCAAACTGCATTATCTCCATCTTCCCGCTAGCTGGATCTACAAACCCGCAGGCATCAGTATCGAAGTCTCCGAAGATGGAACTAATTTTTCACCGGTAGCTTTATCCAATCCGGTGATGATTGACGGACAGGCCCCCTGTGAATTCCAGCAACCAGTGAATGCCCGCTATGTAAAAATTTCAATCCGCAACTTCGGCCTCATCCCTTCCGGAAACCCCGGTGCGGGGAATAAAGCATGGTTGTTTGTGAGTGAGATAGAGGTTAATTAGATATTGCTTCGCCCGCCGTAGCCATTGCGAAGGCGGGGATATTGGATATTAGATACTAGATATTAGGATATTAGGATATTGGGATATTAAGATATTGCATATCATCAGTAGCTTTAGCAAAGGTGAAGATATTGAGTGCTATGAATCGAACTCTAATACTGGTTGAGTAGTTGAGTTGTTGAGTTGTTGAGGTGTTTAGTCAATCTTGTAGTTCAGCGTTTGTTATATTTTCAGCCGCCTCAGGTGTACAAACTGATAGACTGACTGACTGTTGACTGTCGACTGCTGACTGCTTACTGCCGACTGATAGACTGCCGACTGCTTACTGCCGACTGCTTACTGCCGACTGCTTACTGCCAACTGCTTACTGTCGACTGCCTTCTTCCTGACTTCTCCCGCATTTTCCCGCAAAAACCCGCACAAACCTTCAAAACTTCATTTTATCTTTGCATTTCAAACCAACAAGATGCCCAGTAAAGTCACCCCGATTGATCTTTCAGACAGCTTTGAAAAAATTCCGGTAAAGATCTTCCCGAATTCAAAGGATGGGTCTGTATTTGTTGCCCGGCAGATCGCGGATTTTATCAGGCTGAAACAAAAGAAAAAAGAGAAATGTGTATTAGGCCTGGCTACCGGCTATACACCCAAATCATTATATACTGAACTGGTGCGGATGCATCGGGAGGAAAAGCTCAGCTTCAAAAATGTGATCACTTTTAATCTCGATGAATATTATCCGATTGATAACAATGCCCTGCAGAGTTATAATCGTTTCATGAAGAATAATCTCTTTGATCATATTGACATCAACCCTAAAAATATTCATATCCCAAATGGCGAAACATTAAAAGAAGACATAAAAGAACACTGCCGTCAGTATGAAAAAATGATTGAAGATGCCGGCGGGATTGATATACAGATTCTGGGGATCGGGAACAATGGCCATATCGGATTTAATGAACCGGGCTCAGGTATTTATTCCAAAACAAGACTGATCACGCTGGATAATTCCACAAGGATTGCCAATGCCTATGAGTTCGCCAATATTTCAGAAGTACCCCGGCTGGCTATTACCATGGGGATCAGTACCATTCTGAAATCCAGAAAGATCATCCTGATGGCCTGGGGAAGTGCCAAAGCCCCTGTGATTAAAAAAGCAGTGGAAGATGATGATTCAGAACATATCCCTGCATCCCTTCTGCAGAATCATGATGATGTAACTTTTGTTGTGGATGAAAATGCTGCTGCAGAACTGACGCGCAATAAATCCCCCTGGCTCACCGGTGATTGTGAGTGGACCACAAAAATGATCAAGAAGGCGGTGGTGAATATGGCATTGAAACTGAAAAAGCCCGTGCTGAGTTTGACCAATAGTGATTACAACGAATATGGTCTTAGTGATCTGCTGGTAGAAAAAGGGGATGCCTATTCCATCAATCTGCAGGTTTATTATATGCTCCGGGATTCCATCACCGGATGGCCTGGTGGTAAACCAGCCCTCCTGCCTAATCCGCCGGAGAGAATGGAACCCTTTCCAAAAACATGTCTCATCTTCTCCCCTCACCCGGATGATGATATCATCAGCATGGGTGGAACTTTTCAACGATTACAGGAACAGGGACATAATGTACATGTGGCCTATCAGACCAGCGGCAATATTGCCGTTACAGATGAATTTGTAACCCGCTTCCTTGATTTTGCAGTAGGCTTTGAAGAGATCGCCGGAATCGATACCAAAAAATCCGGAAAAATATTAACCGATGCCCGGCGCTTTATTGCAAAGAAAAGATCTAACCAGGTAGATACCCCGGCCATCCGTTCTATCAAGGGACTGATCCGTCGCTGCGAAGCCAAAGCAACCTGTCGCTATGTGGGCATTCCCGAAGAAAATATCCATTTTCAGGACCTGCCTTTTTACGAGACCGGTACCATCGAAAAAAAACCGATGAGTGAAAAGGATATCAGATTAACGATCGCCTTACTCCGGGAAATACAACCCCAGCAAGTGTATTGTGCCGGTGATTTTGCCGATCCGCATGGCACACATATCGTTTGTTTCCAGGTCGTATTAGAAGCATTGAAACGCATCAAAGCTGCCGGTGATCCCTGGCTGGATGATTGCTGGCTCTGGTTATACAAAGGTGCCTGGCAGGAATGGAATATCGAGGAAATCGAAATGGCCATTCCCATGAGTCCGGACCAGGTGATGAAAAAACGCTTTGGCATATTCATCCACCAGTCGCAAAAAGATATGGTCCCCTTCCAGGGCAGCGATTCCCGCGAATTCTGGCAAAGGGCGGAGGAAAGAAATGCGGCCACTGCCGCGCTCTATGCAGACCTGGGACTTACCCATTATGCGGCGATGGAGGCTTTTGTACGCTGGCAGTTTTGAGAATTGAAAATTGAATATTGAAAGTTGAAAATTATCATAAGACTCCCCTGTACAAGGGTACTCTTTGCTAAATTCCAGTCTTCCGGACTTCCCGACTTTCGGACTTCCGGA
>DAORJS010000240.1:0-4439 GCA_035439185.1 Chitinophagaceae bacterium | reverse complement strand
CGCCACTTGCTACTCGCCACTCGCCTAATTCACTCTATACGGATTCTTATACCATGCCCCATCAATCTCTTTTACAATACTCTCGATCTGGCGGTCGAGTTTGTTTTCCTGCAGGTCCCAGTCCTGCTTGAGATTGCCGCCTACAAACCAGGCAACTGTCTGGTAAAAACGGGCATTGAATCCGCCCTTGTATTCCTTGATGATTTCGTAGCAGTTATTTCCGGTTTGCCGGTTGATCAGTTTCATGAGGATCTTGCCCTGGTATACCGATAAATTTCGCAGGGGCTCTTCAAATTGCTGCCGCAATTCCTTTTCCCTGGTTTTGATATAGGCCTTTCTTTCCTTTTTGCTGCTCACATTGACCATCTTTGCATTGATATCATTGATGGTACTGCCGGCCACACGGGCATAAGGATAGGTTACATACACTGCATTGCGCAAACGGGTCCACTCTTCTATGTATTTGCGGAGTTTGTCCGGAGACATATTTCCGACCCAGGCCATTTCCATTTCTTTATAGCCCACAATTTCTCCGTGATACCAAACAGCCGGAATCAGCACGGTATCATTCGGCCCCCATTTCTTGCGTTGCTCCTTCATATATTGCAGGGCGTAGTCAGTGGAATCGGGTGCATACTGCAGGGTGTCGATCTGAGACATGGCGGTATTACCCAGACTCATCAAGAGCAGGAAAAGGGGAAAATAGATACTGATATGGCGTTTTGAAAGACGCATGGCAATACAAAGCTATAAAACAGCTGTCTAATTATCCAGCAGACCATAAAACTACCCCGTTCGCTGTCTGGGAAGATGTTTTTAGCCGGAAAAAAATTGCTAAAGTTTGGACAGTCCGGACTTCCTCCGGTTTAACCGGATCCGGTGTACCATGCTCATAAAGATGCCGATAGCGGTGATGATGACCCCCAGCCATAAAAGCCGGATAAAGGGAAATTTATAGGCTTTGAGGGTCACATATTTCATCACGGCACTGGATTCTTTTACGCCCAGTTCAACCCTTTTATCAGCTCCAGCCTTTTGCAGGCGGATGACCAGATTTTCGGCAGTGATGGTATCGGGTATCATCAACGTTTCACCCTTCGCAGTGGCTAAACGCGGTGTAAGCGTATACGTGGTGCCGTTCTTGGAGTAAATTTTCAACGGAGTTTCAAAAAGACTCCCGTCTTTCCCGAATAAATCTTCGGGCAAACTATCTTTTTTAATTACATCCTGCAGGATCATGAAGCCACCTGAATAAAATACCGAATCACCGGGTGTTAAAGCGTGTGGCTGGAAATTGGCCGTATCCTTCAACTTCTCCGGATTGGGAAGAGAAGTGATATAGGTAAATACATCATGATCCCAGTAATGACGTGCATCGGGATTACTCATCAGTCCTTCCTGTCCGTTGGGATTGACAAATGAATTCGGACTGAGTACAAAATTCTCTTTTCCGTCCTTGCGTTTAAAATGAATATTGAAATAAGTGCGTTCATCTTTAATATCAACCGTATCTTTTTCATACGTGATATAATAGCGCCCCATGTCCATTTGCTGTCCCTGCACCAGGGTCAGGTTCTCTCTGGGATCTTCATTATCGCCCAATGGAATATAAATCCCGCTCACATTATTTGACAAAACCTCTTTGTTAGAAGCCGAAATCAGGATACCCAATAAGACCATTCCAAAACCTACATGGGATACGGAACCGCCGGAGAGTTTCAGTTTACCTTTTAATCCCAGCCAGATATAGGAAATATTGGCAACGATGGTATAGATACTGCAGGCTACTGCCAGCCAGAGCGATGCATGGAAGACCGGGCCCTTCTTGGTATAGTTGATCTGGTAAAAAGCGATCATGGCACCGGTAGCGGCGACACTGATAATGGTAGGCAGCAATATTTTTTTCCAGAAATAAGCGCCACTGGTATCCTTGTATTTCAGGTACTGTGCAATGGCCGTCAGCAGTGCTACAATCACTGCCACATAAACCTGAATGCTGTTATAAGCAAATTCTGCATCTTCGGGCGGAGCGATATTGGTACCAAAAATTTTATTGAAAACCGGTAAAGATGTTTTACCAATGATCACGATCGCTGATAAAAAGAAGACCAGTGAACCGATAAACATCCAGAATTCCCGGGAGCTGGCATTTTCTTCTTTTTGAATAGCCGGAATGTTTTTATACTCTTTTGCGAATAAAGCCAGGGAAGGGATCACAAATACAAAAAGGAAGGCCAGCAATTGCCAGTTCATTCCCAGATCAGTGAAAGCATGCACGGAGGCTTCACCGAGGATACCGCTACGGGTGAGAAAAGTGGAGTATAAAATGAAAAGGAAGCTGAGGATCAGAAAAAGATAGGTAGCCCTGAGTGAATGTCCGCTGTGCTGATAGATCAGCAGGGTATGGATACCAGCCACGAGGATCATCCATGGAACCAGGGATGCATTCTCTACCGGATCCCAGGCCCAGTATCCACCAAACGTAAGTGATTCATAAGCCCAGATCGCTCCCAGCATGATGCCTACGCCGAGAATGGCAGCTGTAAATAATGACCATGGAAGGGCCTGCTTGATCCATTCACTGTGTTTTTTTGTCCAGAGACCAGCCACAGCAAAGGCAAATGGTACCACGGTGGCGGCAAATCCCAGGAATAAAATTGGAGGGTGGATCACCATCCAGTAGTTCTGCAATAATTTATTTAAACCATTCCCGTCCTTGATGGAGGCGAGGTAATCGGCACGAAGAGGTTGGTTCAGATCAAAGTCAACATGCAAAGCAGCGGCATTATCCAGCACCCCTGAATCTCTTAATAAGATAAAGGGATTCGATCCCATCTTCCAGCCAAAGAAATAAAGACCGGCAAGCATGGTGGCCAGGGCTACCTGTGCAAAACTCACAATGGTCATCACCGGAGCTTCCCATTTTTTACTGGTCTTGATCAGGATCAGTCCGAGTACACAATGCCAGATACTCCATAGCAGAAAACTCCCTTCCTGTCCTTCCCAGATGGCCGCCAGCAGGTATTTGAAATCAAGGGACTTGCTGCTGTGTTGCCAGGCATATTTATATTCGAAAAGATGGTTAGTAATAATATAGATCAGAAGGGCAAAAATGGCAAAGACGGAAATGGATTCAATGATAAAAGCACCCCGGGCCAGTTTACGCCAGGCAGTTGCGTCAGCTTCATTTTGACTGCGCATGGTCCTGAAATAGGCAAAACTTGCCACCAGCGATGCAAAAAAAGAAAGGATGATGAATAAATGGCCAAGCTGACCGGGCAGTAAATGCTCTCCTGTGTAACCCATTTCAAAAATTTAGCATAAGGCAGTATGGCTGCCTGGTTATTTGATTTTAACAGCATCGGGATGCTTTCCGCCCTTTGCCTGTTCTTCCTTGTATTTGGAAGGACATTTGGTCTGAATCTCCTTGCACTCGAAGGTACCATCCTGGTATTTACCTTTCAACACGAGCTTTTCGCTCATTTCGAAATTATCAGGCTTGGGGTTCTTATAGACAACTCTGACGGATTTTCCCAGTGTATCAACAGCAGTAAAGGCCAGATAGTTTGGATTTTTCAGGGCATCGTATTCCACAGGCTGGGTCTTATCCAGCCTGGCCATCAGGTGTACAAATTTTCCTGGTTTGCTGATGGCGGTATCTACTGTATCATAGGTGCTGGCCGTTTTAAGGAAGGTCAGTAAGACGGCAATGGCACCGGCTATCAAAACGAGGAGGATGAGATGGATTTTTTTCATGTTTCACCTTTTCAGAGGGCAAAGGTAAGTCAAAATTCCTGCCTTTAACCGGACGAGGAATATAGTTGCAAATGAGCAGCATTAGTGTTGGCACTTAATGTTGCCCTTATCTTTGCGTTTTTCCGTTCTGTGGTTTTTAAACAGAACGGAACTACCAATAAAATCCATTCATATTATGATTTTTCAGCTTACAGAAGAGCAACTGATGATCCAGCAGGCAGCCCGGGATTTTGCCCAGCATGAATGTCTGCCCGGTGTTATTGAAAGAGATGAGAAACAACAGTTTCCACGGGAACAGATCTCTAAACTGGCGGATCTTGGTTTTATGGGTATGATGGTAAAGCCCGAATATGGCGGAGCCGGAATGGACACGATCAGTTATGTGTTGGCCATGGAAGAAATCAGTAAAGTGGACGCCAGTGTAAGTGTTTGTATGAGTGTGAACAATAGTCTGGTTTGTTATGGCCTGCAGGAATATGGATCTGAAGAACAGAAACAAAAATACCTGGTGCCCCTGGCCCAGGGTAAAAAAGATGGGGAGCTTTATATCGGGGCCTTTATGCTGAGTGAACCCGAAGCCGGCAGTGATGCTACTTCTCAAAAAACAACAGCAGAGGACAAGGGCGACTATTATTTACTGAATGGTACCAAGAACTGGATCACGAATGGGGGCACCGCTTCCT